>JAUUYD010000453.1 GCA_030590585.1 Spirochaeta sp. | reverse complement strand
TAAGGGGCAGTGTGCCCAGAACAGCAACACCGAGACTGTTGTCGCTCACCCCCGGCCCTATAGCCATGGACGGCTCCAGAGTTACCGTATGATCGACAGTTTCTTCGAACAGTGAATCAAGATGTGCAGCAACAAGAATATCCCGATCTCCAATCCGGCCCGGGACGATTCCAATTACATTATCCATCTCATCAATTGAAGCGTTGAGCATTTCCAGCTCACTGAAACGGTCAACAAGAAAAGCCGCCCTGTTCCGTTCTTTGAAGGTTGGTGCCGGAATCTCATTCACCATAACCATGGTGGAGAGTACCGTCTCTCGAAAATCTTCCAGCTGGACAACATATTCATCCAACTCTTCGAGTATCATCTCACATCTGCTGTTCATGTCCTGAAGTATAGTCTTTTTTGAGTAAAATTGTTTAAGAGGGTTACCCGGATTCACAGCACCAGGAACCCCCTGCTCCGACAGGACCCGCCCTTTGGGCTTGGTTCCGCCGAACTTCGGGATGCCTGGCCCCGTGAATCCTAGCCTAAAGCAGCTTTGAGATCTTCAAGAATATCTTCTGAGTCTTCAATGCCAATGGACAATCTTATCAGATCGGATCCGGCGCCGGCCGATTTCAAATCATCCTCACTGAGCTGGGAATGAGTTGTGGATGCCGGGTGAATGGCCAGGCTCTTGGCATCACCGACATTGGCCACATGGCTGAATAGTTTCAGGGATTCTATGAATTTCGCGCCGGCTTCCCTGCCGCCTTTTATACCGAATACAACCATACCGCCGAAACCTTTTTTCAGATATTCCGAGGCAGTTTGATAGTTTTCATTTCCTTTTTCCAGCCCGGGGTATCGAACCCAGGATACTGCGGGGTGGCTGGAGAGATAATCGGCAGCCTCCGCAGCATTTTGAGAATGCCGTTCCATCCTCAGGGCCAGAGTCTCCAAACCCTGTAGAAACATCCACTCGTTATCAGGATTCAGGCAGGCACCGAGATTTCTCAACTGAACCAGCCGCATTCGAAGGACAAAAGCCAGGGGGGAAAGATCCCCGAGATCGTGGGCATAACGAAGACCGTGATAACCGGTATCCGGCTCGTTGAATGTTGTAAACTTGGGATCTGTCCAGTCAAACTTACCTGCGGCAACAACTATTCCGCCGATGGCGGTACCGTGTCCGCCAATCCACTTGGTAAGGGAATGAATAACAATATCGGCACCATATTCAATGGGGTTCAGCAGGTATGGTGTTGTGAAAGTGGCATCAACGATAACCGGAACATGAATATCTTCGGCAACTTTTTTTATTGCCAGGAAATCAGGAACTTTGAGAGATGGATTCCCGATAGTTTCATAATAAAATGCTCTGGTTTTACCGTTGGAAGCGGCTTTCCACGCGGCGATGTCATGAGGATTGACGAAAACAACTTTAATGCCGAATTGAGGAAGTATGTCCTTGAACTGGGTGAATGTCCCTCCGTAGAGTTCCGAAGATGCCACAATTTCATCACCTTGAGTTGCGACATTGATGATGCTGTTGAAGATAGCTGCGGTTCCGGAAGAGAGGGCCAGGGCGCCGCTTCCTCCCTCGAGGGCTGCCATACGAGTTTCCAGAATATCCTGGGTTGGATTGTTGAGCCGGGTATAGATATGACCGAGTTCTTTCAGGGCAAAAAGATTGGCGGCATGAGTGGTATCTCTGAAATTATACGCTGTAGTTCTGTGAATCGGGACGGCTCTGACTGAATTTTCAGGACCCCATCCTTCATGAATCGCTTTTGTTGAAAATCTCATTATTTTTCCTCCTCCTGGTATAACCAGGTGCTTAAATATCGTTCGCCTGTGTCACATGCAATAGTAACGATGTTTTTCCCTTTGTATTCATCCCTGCAGGCCAGCTCTATAGCTGCGGCAACATTTCCACCAGTGGAAATCCCCGCGAAAATCCCCTCTTCCTTTGCCAGTTTTCTTGCAATTATTCCGGCTCGCTCAGAATTGACCGTGATAATCTCATCCGCCAGATTTACATCCATCACAACGGGAATAAAGCCTGCGCCAATACCCTGAATCTTATGCGGGCCGGCCGGTTGTCCGGAAAGTACCGCCGATGATTCGGGCTCCACAGCTATGGTTTTCACTACGGGATTCCGCCCTTTTAAATAACGTGAAACCCCTGTAAACGTTCCGCCGGTTCCCACCGCGGCAACGAAAACATCAATCTCTCCCTTCAAATCCTCCCAGATTTCAGGCCCGGTAGTCGCTTCATGATAATCAGGATTAGCCGGATTATCGAACTGTTTCAGGCTCAAGGCTCCCGGAGTTTCCTTTACCAGGTTATCAGCTTTACGAATGGCACCGCTCATTCCTTCATGAGCCGGAGTCAGATAAAGATCTGCCCCCAGAGCAGTGAGTATTCGCCGCCGTTCAATACTCATGGATTCAGGCATGGTAAGGGCCAGTTTATAACCCCTCTGGGCACATATGTACGCCAGAGCAATTCCCGTATTCCCACTTGTGGGTTCAACGATAAGCGACTCAGGACTCAGAAGATTCCGATCTTCCGCATCAATCACCATTGCCAGACCCAGCCGGTCTTTGACACTGCCCATCGGGTTGAAGGATTCAAGTTTGAGATAAATTTTCACATCACCGGGTATAGACAGCTTGTTAAGCCTGACCAGCGGGGTGTTTCCGATTAATTCACTGATATTATTGGCAATCACACTGCTCTCCTGTAGGAAAGTTGATAATCTCAAGTGTAATGATCGACTTTAATGATTACAAGAGTTGTAATAAAAAATTATTCTAAAAATCCGGGTAATTTCAAAACGCTCGATTGTTGAAATTACCTCTCCTGTTTTATGTTCCTGTAAATACTCCATGTACTCCCAATCAGAGTGGCCGTGTCACTTCGTGTGGCTTTCCAGTCCAGAAGCCTTTCAGCCAGAGCAGAACTTGCAATCAGGTTAGCCGGATCTCCCCGACGTCTGGGACCGACATTGTTGGGAAAATCAACTCCTGAAATCCGTATTGCTTCACTTACCATTTCTGCAACACTGATACCCGATTCGCTTCCAAGGTTCACTTT
>JAUUYD010000438.1 GCA_030590585.1 Spirochaeta sp. | reverse complement strand
CGGATTTGGATCCGGTCTTGTTTTCAGAGCTGATTGAACGTGATTCAGCATCTGAGAGAAGATGCATTGTAGCCGGGCTGCAGTTTAATCCGTTAAAAATCATTTGGGCTCTCCATATGTTTTCCAAATATAGCAGAAACTTCCCGATTTTGCTCCAGGAATTTTCTACCACCTTTCCACTCGGTGGTTGACTTGCATACTCCGGATGAATAGGGTAATACTACCAACTAAGTAGTATAACCGGGAGGCCAGGTGTTTCGTTTTAACAAGGACATGGAATATGCACTGATTTCATTGGTGGAAATGTCCCGCCAACCAGAGCTGCAGCTTCTTTCCGCCAGGGAAATCTCGGAGCGATATGCCATCCCTTTTAAACTATTGGCCAGAATACTGCAGAAATTAAGTGCGGATGGTGTTGTCCGTTCCGTAAAGGGCCCGCGGGGAGGCTATTCTCTCGCTGAAAAGCCGAAGAACATCCGACTCGGTCAGGTGATTAAAGCTGTTCGCGGTGAAGAGAGGATTGCGGATTGCCTGACGGTGGGCGGGAACTGTGCCCAGGACGAATGCGGCTGCACTATCAAGCCCATTATTCAGGTGTTTCAGGATAAATGGGTGAGCTTTGTGGAAAATACAACTCTGGATGAGTTCGTTCAGCCTGATTCATGAGTCCGCAAAATGAATTATCTGATGTGATTTACACCTTACGGCTTTCATTAACATCGATAATTCATGCGGACTCAAATGAATTACACCTGAACAAGGAGTAATAGGTAATGGCTTCAGATCAGGATATTAAAAATGCGCTTTATGATGTTATTGATCCGGAATTGAATATGAATATTGTCGATCTGGGTTTGGTATATCGGACTCAGGTTGTGGAGGGCAATATTGCCGAAGTTGATTTTACCCTTACATACCCGGGCTGCCCGCTATCTGATGTTATTGCCTCGGATATTGAGTCCCAGGTCAGATCCCAGACCGATGTGAGTGATGTGAGAATCCAGGTTGTCTGGAATCCTCCCTGGGATCAGAACCGGATGAGTGAGAATGCCCGGCTGATGTTGGGATACCCGATTTAAGGAGATGAACAAATGAACTTGAAGATTGATAATCTGAAAGCCGGTCTGCCGGATAAATCCATATTGCAGGGTATCAGCCTTGAAGTACCGGCTGGTGAAATACACGCGTTGATGGGGCCCAACGGCTCAGGGAAAAGTACCCTGGCCAATGTTCTGGCCGGGCATCCCCAGTACGAAGTGACCGGTGGTGATTTTTCCATGGGGGATATCAGGATTTCCGAGCTTAAAGCATATGAACGAGCCCGGGCTGGTCTCTTTCTGGCCTTTCAGTATCCGGTTGAAGTTCCGGGTATCACCGTGGGGAAATTTCTCAAACGAGCTGTAGAGCTCCGCCGGGGAGAGGAAGGCCGTTTTGATGTATCGGCGTACATTCGGGAACTTCGGGAAAAGATGGACTACATGGGTATCGATCAGAAGTTCATCAACCGCTATTTGAATGAAGGCTTCTCCGGTGGTGAGAAGAAACGGATGGAAGTACTGCAGATGCTGATGCTCAAACCTTCTTTTGCCGTTCTGGATGAGACGGATTCAGGACTCGATATTGATGCCCTCCAGGTTGTGGCCAAAGGGATAAATGAACTTCGGGGTATGGATTTCGGTGCCCTGGTGATTACTCATTATCAGCGTATCCTCGACTATGTGAAACCTGACAAGGTTCATGTCATGGTGGACGGGCGCATTGTTCTTTCAGGGGGACCTGAGATTGTCGGTGAGCTTGAAGCCAGGGGCTATGACTGGGTAAAAGACGGCATCGTCACCGAAGCGGAAGCCCTGGAGGCAGGCACATGAGTGAAGAACAGGCTCCGGTTTCCGGCCTGGCAGACTACAAATACGGATTCGCCTATCCTGACCAATCGGTTTTCAAACCCGGCAAGGGCTTAAGCGAAGAGGTGGTAAGGGCTATCAGTGCTCAGAAACATGAACCCGAATGGATGCTGGAGTATCGTCTACGGGCATTACGGGCATTCTACCGTAAACCGATGCCTGACTGGGGTGCCGGCATCGGGGATATCGATTTTGAAGATATCTACTACTATGCCAAGCCCACTGAATCTGTGGTGAAATCCTGGGAAGACCTCCCCGAAGACATCCTTAAAACCTATGACCGTCTGGGGCTTCCCGAAGCCGAGAAGAAATTCCTTGCCGGAGTGGGAGCTCAGTATGATTCCGAGGTGGTTTACCATTCCATACAGGAAGATCTAAAAGCTCAAGGAGTTCTTTTTCTTTCTCCTGAGCAGGCTCTGGAGGAACATCCCGACATCGTCAGGAAGTATTTCGGTACCATCATTCCTTTCAATGATAATAAATTCGCGGCCCTGAACACTGCGGTGTGGTCCGGGGGCAGCTTCATTTATATTCCTCCGAACATAAGGGTGGAAGTTCCGCTCCAGGCCTATTTCCGCATCAATTCAGAAAATTTCGGTCAGTTTGAACGCACCCTTATCATTGCCGATGAGAACAGCTTCGTACATTACATCGAGGGCTGTACGGCACCGGTTTACACTACTGATTCTCTTCACAGCGCTGTTGTGGAAATCATCGTCGAGAAAGGCGCACGGGTGAGGTACTCCACGATTCAGAACTGGTCCGGGGACATCTACAATCTGGTTACCAAGCGTGCCGTCGCGAAAGAAAACGCCACCATGGAATGGGTGGACGGTAATATCGGCAGTAAACGTACCATGAAGTATCCCGCAGTCTGGCTGATGGGGGAGGGCGCTCATGGTGAGGTTTTGTCCATCGCCTTCGGGGGAAAGGATCAGGAACAGGATACCGGGGGTAAAATTGTTCATCACGCATCAAATACCACCAGTGTTATCACCAGTAAATCCATCAGTAAGGACGGCGGAACAGCCACCTACCGCGGGCTGATTAAAGTGGCTGAAGGTCTGCATGATGTGAAAAGTCATGTGGTGTGTGACGCATTGATACTGGATGAAAAATCTATCAGTAAAACATTTCCCTATATGGAAATAGAATCTGACGATGTCACAGTGGAGCACGAGGCCAGAGTAAGCCGGATCAGTGAGGATCAGCTGTTTTATCTAATGGCCCGGGGGCTCTCGGAGGAAGAGGCCTCGATGATGATTGTCAACGGTTTTCTCGATCCTCTGGTTAAACAGCTGCCGATGGAATACGCGGTGGAACTCAACAGGCTGATTGAACT
>JAUUYD010000038.1 GCA_030590585.1 Spirochaeta sp. | reverse complement strand
CCTTCCATCGGTTCAAAACCATGGTGTATGCAGTTTTCTACAAGAGGCTGGAGGATGAATCTTACAGTGTAGAGGTTTAGAATATCGGGATCTACATCCTTTATCAGGTTAAACCGGCCCCCGTATCTCAGTGACTGCAGGGACATATAGAGATCGATGTGCTCGAGTTCCCGGCGTACTGTAGTGATATTGCTGTTACTGCCAAGACTGATCCGGAACAGTTCGGCGAGAAGGCGAATCATTTCCGGTGCTCTATCATCTTTGAGCTTGATCATATAGCGAATAGTCTCGAGGGTATTATGTAGAAAATGCGGGTTAATCTGAGCCTGAAGTGCATTCATTTGAGAGTCCTTCAAACGGACTTCCACCCCCCGGCGTTCCATTTCCTGCAGATCCCGAAGTTTAGCGACAAAGGTATTGTAGTAACCCGCCAGTCGACCTACCTCATCATCACTGGGAACTATCAATCGGGCATTCAGGTTTGCCTCACCCAAGGCAATTTCTGCAAGTTTTTCGGATACATCAACGATGGGCCTGCTGATCCGGCGTCCCAGAATCATGGATATCAGTATTGATGTTATCCCGGCGGCACCGAAAACAATCAATATCATATTTCTGAGAGTAGCAAGACCTCCGTAGAAATCATTCTTGTAGGAACCCACTACCAGAACCCAGTTCATATCGGGAATGAAGCGGAAAAACGCAATATTGGCCCTGCTCTTCCCTTCTGAATCCTTTGTGTTGTACTCGATTCGGCCGTTTTTACGGAATACCATCTCAACAAGTGCCGGAGACTGAGACCAGTACAGCCCTTTGAGTTCCGGATGAACAATGACGGTACTGAGTGTGTCCAGTACGAAAGGGAAACCCTGTCGGCCAACCCTGATAGATCCCAGCTCATCCTCAAGCATGGCCATATCCACCTGTCTCTGGGCGATGAAAATGGCACCGATATCGTTACCATCTTTATCCAGAATCTGTTTCCATGCGGTGAAATACCATTCTTTGGAGAAATAATCACGACCATAGAATGTACCGTAACGCCGGACCAGGATATCCCAGGGAGAACCGTTGGGAACCAGGCGGCCGATTTCGCGTGTTCCATTTTTATCCAGAATTGTCGTAGTAACAGCGACGAGCCCTTCGGGCACCCTTTGATACAGAGTGACATCACTTCCGGTTTTTTCACTGATTTGGTCAACCAATGCCCGATCGGCAAAAACCGGTCTGCCGTTCAACTCCATGGCGGGGATGGTTATAGGACTGGCCCGCTCTGTCAGGTAATCCACCACTGCAATGGTTTTTAATTCACCGGGAAGTATTGACAGCTTATCCATAAGAAAATGCTCAGCTACGATCAGATCTTTTCTTACCTCATCTCTCTTGTTCTCAATGCGAAGTTCTACAATGGTTTTAATAAAATCGGCGGTGGAGGAGAGATCGCTGTCCACTCTTTCTGTAATCAGGGAGCTCACCCGGGCATAAAGAAACACCCCGGATAATATCAGCAGGACAGCAAAGAGAGTGCCGTATGCCAACATGAGCTTTGTGGAAATTCTTTTAATCATACTGGAGGTCTGACTTCCATGCGGTATTCTCTGGGGGTCATTCCGGTTCTTTTCTTGAATATTTCACTGAAATACCTCTGATCAGGATACCCTGTTGCGGCAGCTATTTCGTATACCCTCAAGCCTGTTTCCCTGAGCAGAACCCTGGCTTTCTCCAGGCGTAATCGAGTAAGATATTCCTTGAAATTCACACCCATTTCAGATTTGAAGAGTCGACTCAGGTATGGACCGCTGATATCCAGTTCATCGGCGATGATATCCAGGCCCACATCTTCGGAAAATCGATTCTGCAAGGCTTCGATCGCGTACCTCACGACACGGTGTCCCGATGTATCAGCAGCCCTGGAAGTAACCTCCAGCCCTGACAGGGCCTGATTGTAAAAAATCTCCCTCATATTTTCGATTGTCCGAGAAATGGCCAAAGAATCGATGAGCTTATCAATGTTACCGAGTACGGCTTCGGAAGCAAATCCTCTCTCAGAGAGTACAAGGTTAAAAGCGTAAAAGAAATTGCGGAACCATGTCTTCAATGGTGCGGTGTTTCTGGGACAGGCATCACGCATCAGAGAGAATATCCGGTCGGTTCGAGCTATCAGAGCGGCTTCATCCCGGGATGACATGATATCGGTGAAACGTTCGGCTTCATCCCGAAAATCCGGGAGGTTGAGGATACCTTCTTTTCGTATATCTTCTTCCCTGATAAGTCTGTTCTTACCCAGGTATAGGGCATGTCCCAGCAGAGTCTGAGCTTCCGAACCCGATCTTGCAATATCTCCCGGGAGATTTGCCGGTTTTCCCACAGCTGCGGTGAAACTCATTCCGCCGAATTCCTGTCCGCGGCGGCGAATTTCCAAAAACGCCTTTTCCATCGAGGAATCAAGATCGGCAAGGGAGGAAATAAGAAGAAGAGCTATTCGATCTTCCCTGAAGGATGCGGCAACGGTAATTTCAGCTAATCCGTCCAGGGATTCCAGGAATCGCGGGAGAAATCCATGCCAGCTTTCCTGAACATTGCGATCGGTTCCTTCGGAACATGGATCGAGCATCATCACAATTCCACCCGGATATGGCTGGTTGAGTACTGAGTGAATCTCATCTGAACCCTTTCCTGTTTCGATGATGCTTCTGAGGAGCTCCTGAAGCCGAACAGTTCTTCCCTTCTGCCGGTCCGCTGTATCTGTTTGTTCTCCGTCAAGTGTCTTTTTCAGCTGCTGGAAAACCTCTTTAGCCCGCTCTTCTCTCAGAGGTTTGAGAAGGTAACTGAATACATCATGTTCTATGGCGCTGCGGGCATACTCAAAATCATCATAGCCGGAAAGAATCACGACTCGGGTTTCCGGATACTGATTTCGTATACGGGCCGCCAGATCGAGACCGCTCAGATGGGGCATCCTGATATCGGCCAGAACAACATCGGCACCATCCCGGCCCAGTATATCAAGAGCTTCTATCCCATTTTTCGCAGTTCCAGTAACACGGAAGCCCATCGATTCCCAATCCAGAGTTTCCGCCAGGCCCCGGCGGACGAGTTCTTCATCATCTGCAATCAACAGCGAATACATACGTTTTATGAGATTAACATAGATTCACGAGAACACAATGGTCGCCTGACAAGCTTCTAACTGTGCCGGTACAGCTCCCAGCCCATATAGGTTTCAACTGATTCCTGAATGATATCAGCCACATGAGAACGCACCATTCCCGTATGATGTTCATAACCGTTCTTTACCATGTACTTCATAAGCCCTTGAAGGTTGTCGATATGACAAACCGCAATTCCGCCATCCATGGCACAGGGATCGTCGGTAAATTCTCCTTCTCCCAGATAACTTCTGATTACACCTCTCCGGTCGTCAGTAGATATTCGGAAGTAGGTCATGTCACCACCCTTCACCTTGCCTTTGACTGCTCCGAAACACTTTTCTTTTCCCAGGGACTCGCCGATGATATCAAGCTCGGAAATCTCAATCTCATCACCGATAAAGCTTTTGGGGTAATTACTGCAGTGGGTGTTGATACATTTATTCCGATCCAGTAATGCCGCCGGTTTTTCACTGGCCAGGGTGAGGGCATACATGCCGATTGCCCCGGCAACGTCCACTTCACAGGCACTGGGCATCAATTTTTCACCCATCATGCTCATTGTCAGACAGGTGGCACAGCCGTAACTTTCCTGAATACTGGTCCAGCACTGAATACAGGATGCGTCGCATTCGTTTTCGGCCATCCAATCTTCAACCGCAACACTGTATTTTGCCTGAAGGGTAACAGCGTTATCGATGATACGAACGGGAATTTTACCATAGTTACGGATTTCAGCCAGCTTGGAACTGACTGCAGCAGAAGATGCATCCATCTTTCGGGCTGTATCAAGAATCTCTGAATGATCAACAGTGATTACCGAGATTCCGCTGGCCTGGAGGAGTTTCTCCGATACGCGCATGGTTTGGAACCCGCCGGGACGGGCACCGATGGCACCGATACGGGCGCTCTTCAAGCCCCGAACGGTTCGGCAGACTTTGGAGAATCGTTCCAGATCTTTACTGAAGACATCGGAATCAATCTTGCAGGTATGGTATGTGGTATCAGTAAAAGGTATTCCGTATTGAAAGAAATTGTTGCTTACCGAAAGTTTGCCGCAGAAAGCATCACGGCGCTGGCTGACAGATACCTTATCCAGATCGTCATCACTGGCCTGTAATAGTACCGGGACATTGAGTTTAGCCTCACTGATTGAATTCACCACTCCCAGTTCATCACCGAAATTCGGTAAAACAACAATAATTCCGTCGATTTGCTCCCGTTCTCTTTGGAACAGCGCAGCACATTTACGGGCATCTTTCAGGGTTTCGATACAACTGGTTGGTGTTTCTTTTTCACCCAGAACGACATAGTCGAAGTTAAGTGATTCCCAAGCGAAATGAGCGGAGTGAACTTGTTCATTCCCGAATAAGCGCCGGGAAAGCATGGTTTCAGTAGAACCGCGGCTCTGCCGCGGAACAGGGAGTCGCTTGAGCGACTCCGGGTCCAGGGCTCTGCCCTGGTTCTACTGATATCATCCATTCCATCTGAGCCAGGAGCTTTCTGCGTCCCTCGATTGCCAACCTGGGATTAAAGAACCCGCGGGTACCGACGATAAGACCGAAGCACATTTTTTTATCAATAATATTCAAGAGATTCCTCCATGCTTAATTGTAAATCAGAATAGCATCTCAACAGTTTAAGTCAAAAGGAAATTTTCATAATAAAAATATTATAATGAAAGCTTAATTCGTTTTAAATCCTTATTAATGGTGTTAAATGAATTGTATGGCTAGTTATTTTTGTATTGAAAATTAAGAAATGAAAAATAGGGTTTACATTTTGAACTCTTGAGAATAAGCTCCGGGTATGAAAGAGAAAGAAATCTGGGAGTCGGCCCGATATGTATGGCGAACTGGAGCTGATGCTCTAAGTAAACTGGAACATAGCTTAAACACAGGAATATTTACTCAGGTGGTGGAATCAATTGCCTTATGCACCGGGCGTATCATCACAGCAGGAGTCGGTACTTCCGGTGCAGCCGCCAAAAAAATAGCCCATTCATTATCCTGTATCGAGCGGCCATCATTTTATCTGGATCCCGGTGACGCGGTTCATGGAGCTCTGGGCTCGGTTCAGAAGGGAGATGTGGCCATTCTGATATCCAAAGGGGGAGGGACTGGTGAAATTCTCAACCTCCTTCCGGCTCTGGAGTCAAAAGAAGTCTTTATTATCGGAGTAAGCGAGAACCCGGATTCTGTTCTGGCAAAACAAAGCAATCTCCCCTTCATTGTAAAGGTGGAAAAAGAAGCGGATGAATTCAATATGCTGGCAACCACCAGCACCATGGCGGTTATCGCCGTATTTGATGCCGTCTGTATTGCGTTGATGCATTACACCGGGTATTCCCGTGAACAGTTTGCGGTAATTCATCCGGGGGGAGCCGTAGGTGAACGCCTGCATGAAGGAGAGGATTTGAAATGAAAGCGGCATTATTTGAAGGACCGGAGAAGCTTGTTGTCAAGGAGATGTCTCTGGCTGAATGCGGCCCGGGAGACATTATTATCAAAATCCATGCCTGCGGAATATGCGGCGGAGATATTCGTAATTACTACAACGGTCTGCGCCACGGAATTAAGAGTCAGGTAATGGGGCATGAGCTCAGCGGCATTATTCATGAAGTTGGCAGGGATGTTAAAGGGTATAAAGTTGGTGACCGTATTGCAGCGGCTCCTGATGTCAGCTGCGGTGAATGTTATTACTGCAAACGGGGTTGGGTTAATCTTTGTAACGACCATAAAATGATTGGAACTCATTGGCCCGGTGGATTTGCCGAGTTTGTTCATATACCGGCATTTGTATTAAAAAGGGGTTATCTCCATCATATTCCAGAAGGTGTGAGTATGGATGAAGCCTGTTTGTCCGAACCGGCATCATCTGTTATTGCCGGGTTGGAGCGGGCCCATTTCGGTTTGGGAGACAGTATCCTGATTCTCGGGGACGGCCCAATCGGCTGCCTTCACATTGAAGCGGCCCGGGCTCTGGGTGCTGCAAAGATTATCATATCAGGAAATTTAAGACGCTTCGAATCCCTGAAAAAATTTCACCCCGATCATATTATCGATGCCTCCAGTGAAGATGTTCCCGCCAGGGTTCGGGAGCTGACTAATGGACTGGGTGTGGATTTAGCTGTTTGCGCCAACCCGGTGGTGGCAACCCAGGAGCAGGCTGTTCAATCGGTAAGAAAACGGGGACGAATTGTTCTCTTCGGCGGTGTGCCTAAAACAGCACCCATGACGTCATTAAACAGCAATACAATTCATTATGATGAACTGGAAGTTGTGGGGGCCTTTTCCTATGAAACCAGGCATCACCTTAAAGCTCTTGAAGCCATTCGGACCAAAGCCCTCAGCCCCGAATTATATTTTACCAAAACTGTATCACTGGACAATATCAATGAAGGTTTTATGTCTGCCAGAACCGGTAAGGCACTGAAAATACTGGTTAAACCTTAAAGACTCTCAAAAAAGGAAAATAACATGAGTGAAATCAACATTAAACTGGCCAGGCGTGAAGCTGAAGACAACCCCATTCAGGTAGCTGTTATCGGCTGCGGGCAGATGGGCACAGAAATTATTACGCAAATTGGCGAAATGAAGGGAATGGACGTTGTTGTCGTTGTAGATCTTGATGAGAAACGCGCCAGAGCTGGTTATGCCGCATCAAAAAAGACTCAAGGTGCTGAAATCGTTTTTACCGATAATCCGGCCGCCGCTGCTGATGCCGTAGCTGCAGGAAAAAAAGTAGCGACAAGTAAATATAAAGTGGCTATTGGATTACCTTCGGTTGAGTCTGTTGTGGATGCCACCGGTTCCACTTATATGGGTGCCCTTACATCCCTGGCATGTATTGATGCAAAAAAACACATCGTAATGATGAATGTGGAATGTGATGTTACCATCGGACCCATAATCAGGCGTATGGCCGAGAATGCCGGTGTGGTGTATTCCCTGGCTGCCGGGGATGAACCGGCCGCAATAGTGGAACTTTGGCGTTTTGCCACCGCTTTAGGCTTTGAAATTATTGCAGCCGGTAAAGGTAAAAACAACCCTCTGAATATTTATGCCACTCCGGATACCGAACAGGAAAAGGCTGACGAGCGGAAGATGAGTTCCCGAATGCTTTGTGAGTTTGTCGACGGGTCTAAAACGGCTATAGAGATGGCTGCTGTCTCCAATGCTACAGGACTGAAGCCGGATATCCGGGGTATGCATTGCGCCCATGCCAAAGTTCCGGATCTGAATACAACCTTTATCCCTAAAAAAGATGGAGGCATCCTGAACTCGTCGGGAATCGTTGATTTTGCCATCGGTGTTCATCCCGGAGTATTTCTTGTGGTAAAAACTGATAATAAACGGATTATGGAGGGCATGGGACAGCGGGATATGGGAGATGGACCGTACTACACTCTCTACCGCCCGTATCATCTCTGCAGCGTTGAGGTGCCTATCACCATTGCACAAGGGGTGTTCTATGGAGAATCTTCAGGTCATCCAAAAGAAAAACTCAGCAGTGAATGTATTGCTGTAGCCAAGCGGGATTTAAAGGCTGGATGGAAACTGGATGGTATCGGAGAGTTTGATTACCGTGTGAGTATCGATCATGCAGAGATTGCAAAATCTGAGAATCTGCTTCCTGCCGGTCTGGCTCTGGGCTGTACTCTGAAAGAGGATGTTCCCATAGACAGTGTACTCACCTGGGATATGATTGAAACTCCCAATGATTCAGCTCTTCTGGATCTTCGGCGGATTCAGGACCGCTTGTATTCCACATGACATTGTTGGGATTGGACATCGGGACTACCGGATGCAAGGCTCAGGTAATTGACCTTGAAGGAAAGCGTTTGGGATTCTCCTTTCGGGAGTATGGTGTTGATACTGATTCCCATGGCAAAGCCGAGCAGGATGCCGAAGCGGTCTGGCAGGCTGCTCTTGAAGTGATGAGGTTAGCGGCATCCCAAGCCGGTGCTTCGGGTGTCGGTGCTTTAAGTCTGTCGGTGCAGGGGGATGCAATTATTCCCGTTAACGGTGACGGGAAGGCCCTCCATCCGGCTATTCTGGGCATGGATTACCGATCCGCAGCTCAGTCGGAACGATGTGCCCGGGTTCTTGGGGATCGGCGATTATTCAATCTTACCGGAATGCGTCCCCATCCCATGAACTCCCTGACAAAGATTCTTCTTCTGCGTGATATAGCACCTTCAGCTTATAAATCAGCTCAGAGGATAACTACGTATGCCGACTTTATTATGGGTAAATTGGGGGCTCCGGGGGTAACCGACCTTACCATGGCCTCCCGGACAATGGCCTGGAATCTGGAAAGTAATGAATGGTCTGAAGAAATACTCGGTGCACTGGACGTGAATCCCAGCTATTTTTCTAGTGCTGTCCTTTCGGGAACCCCGGTGGGTACTCTTGCACCGGAAGTGGCTGAATATACTGGTATGTCAAAAAATGTCATTCTCGGAGCCGGGGGGCATGATCAACCATGTGCAGCTCTGGGTTCCGGTGTTACCGGTCCCGGGCGGGGGGTTGCTTCAACCGGGACGGCAGAAGTGTTCTCCTGTGCATTTAAGAAAGCAGGGAACCGGGATGCCTTCTATGAAGGTTATTACCCTGAGTATGCCTATACTCTGCCCGGGATGCGTTTTACCTTCAGTCTGAATCATGTGGGAGGTATCCTGCTCAAATGGTTCCGGGATAATTTCTGTGATGCGGAAACCAGGGAATCTGCCGAAACCGGTGTGAGCGCCTATAAACTCCTGGATGAAGGAATGCCCGCCAATCCGACTAAGCTCTTCTTTATGCCTCATTTAAACGGCAGCGGCACCCCATGGTGTGACATGGATTCCCGGGGAGCTCTGGTGGGACTCACTATGGAGACCAACCGTCATGATGTGGCTAAGGCTATACTTGAATCACTTACATATGAGTTGGCTTTGAATCTGGAAACCATGGAAGGCGCCGGCCTCGAAGTAAATGAAATTGTTGCCGCCGGGGGAGGGGCTTCATCACTTCCCTGGCTCCATCTTAAAGCTGATATACTGAATCGACCGGTGATGGTACCGATGAATCCTGAGGCGGGGAGTCTTGGTGCTGCCATCCTGGCTGGAGCTGCTGCCGGAATCTGGAATCCCGCTGAGGCTGCCAAGCGAATCGCACGGATTAAAAGGACTATCGACCCCCGGCCGGAGCAGGTTAAAATCTACGGTGACCGGTTGGAAACATACCGTTTAATCTATCCCGCGTTGAAAGAGGTCAACAAACGAATCGCCCATGAATGAGAAAAAATTTACCAGTATTCCCCATAACTGTGTCCTTAAACTCCAGGCTGTCTACGAAAACTTAAAAAGTGCCGAACGAAAGGCCGCCGATTTTATCCTGGATTCCCCGGAGGAGATTGCGGGACTTACCATTGTGGATTTTGCCGGCCGGGCAGGCTGCAGTGAGGCGACTATTGTCAGATTGACCAGAAGGCTGGGGTATGAAGGTTACCCCGAGCTGAAAGCCGATTTTTTTGCAGTCCGTGAAAGTGGTGGTGTTTATGAGTACGATGATGTATCTCCGGCAGATCCACCGGGTATTTTAATCCGGAAGGTGTTTGAGGCTTCCATTCAGGCTTTGAAAGATTCCCTGGAGATGCTGGATGAAGACGCTTATACCAGAACCGCTGATATCCTCGGTTCTGCAGGAACAATCCTCTTTGCCGGTATTGGTGATGCTGCCCTGGTAGCTCAGGAAGCCCAGCAGCGTTTCATGCGCATTGGAGTTGCCAGTCAATTCAGTCTGGACAGCGACCTTCAACTTATCCATGCATCTCAGCTGGGTGAGGGAGACGTTGTTGTTGCCATTTCTCACTCCGGCCGGAGTAAACCGGTGATTGATGTTTGCAAGCTGGCCCATGATTCGGGAGCCGCAGTTATCGGTATTACCAATTTCCCGGTATCTCCTCTGGCCAAAAAATCAGACATTGTTCTTCAAACAGCAGTTTTTGCAAAATCGATGACCGGGGAGGTGATTTCCAAGCGAATAACCGCCCTTTGTGTTGTTGAAAGCCTGTATTTGAGTGTGCTCTTTCAACGGGGTGGTGATGCTATGGATGTTCTCGGGCGTTCGAACGATGCGGT
>JAUUYD010000235.1 GCA_030590585.1 Spirochaeta sp. | reverse complement strand
CCTCTTTATCGGAGTACAGGGTGATAAATCCCATGCCGCTCTTTTTTTGTTTTTTCCCGCCCCGGGTGACATTTAACAGATTCTTCAGCTCAACTATCAGCCGGTCCCGATGATCGCTCTTATGGATGTGGAAGTTGCCTCGAGGGGCGGCCTCACGGACATCCCTTTTTGGATTCAGCAGCTTGGCGGCTTTCATTATGGTGTTTACCTTACTGTCAGGGAGAACCTCATCCCGTCCTAAAAGGAGAGTGCCTCTCATACCGCCGAAATCGGGAAGTGCATCATCCCCGGACTCTGCAGCCCTGACCAGGGCCTTATGAAGCCGATCCCACTCAAGAACTGCCCGCTTTTTATTTCCCTTACCCGGGGTGCGGGAAAGGGGAAAGGATTCCCCGGCAATCCATATCTGACTGGTGGTATCCTTAGCGCCTTTTGTACCGCCTTTTGTGCTGGCTTTTGCGGAAAACCTGTCGCCTTTACCCGCCTTCGCTTTGGCCAGAAGCCGCTTGGGCAGGTCCGGATGTATTTCAGAAAGCCATTCTTTGCGTAAAGGTGAGACCGATCTCGCATAGGTTCTGCTGGTATGAACAATCTCCCCGGCTACAATGAACTCAGGGTTCTCCCGGAAGAGAACTGACCCCGGATGGATCATAATACGGTCCACTCCAACACTTCGATAATCAAAGCGGCCCTCTTTCACACAGACAAACGGCATTAAACCTCTGGCACAGGCCTTTATAAAATCTTCACTGGAACCGCCTTCGCCGATGGGTACTCCTGATCGGGATGTAATATCTTCCAACTGGTCAACAATCGCCAGAATCTCATCAAGTATCTTTTTATCAAGATAATACCGATCGGCAAACTTACCCCGGTCAGGGGCATCAACAAAATCCCAATAGAGATTCAGGTAAGTTGCAAAGTCACCGTGGTAATCCGATCGAAATGTATGATGAGCTTTTCGGGCCTCCATTTCCTCACCCTGGGGCAGAAGATATGGGGCATTTGTAGACAAAAAAGCAGCTGCAATAATCACTTCCTTTATTACATCCGGATAGCGAAGCACAGCTTCAACAATCATCCGGGCATGCCTCGGCATCAGAGGGTAGGGAACCATCTTCTTTCCGATATCAGTCAGTTCATTTTCAATATCAAGGGCATCGAGGAGCTGCAGGGCTTCCACCGCTCCATGAATTCCCTTGGGATTAGGCGGACTGATAAAGGGAAATGCCTCGAAATCACGAATCCCGATCTCTGCCATCCGCAGTACAACCTCGGCCAGATCAGTCCTGTATATTTCTTCCTGAGTGTATTCCGACCTTTTTTTAAAATCCTGTTCGGGATATAGCCTGTAGCAGACACCCGCTTGAGTCCGGCCGGCCCGTCCTTTGCGCTGATCCGCCGAGGCCTGGGAAATCAGCGTCTCAATCAGGGAGCTGGTGTAAGTGCGGGGATTGTAGAAGTTCATCTTCGCCAGTCCCGTATCAATAACAGCTGTAATCCCGTCGATGGTAACACTGGTTTCAGCGACATTCGTGGAAACCACAACCTTAATCATCCCCTCTTCAGCCGGGTCGAAAACCTTTTCCTGTTCATCGCTCCCCAAGCGACCATAAAGGGGCATCACCTGAAGATTTCGCCTTACAAGAGAGCCCATCAACTTTGCGACAGTATCTTTAATCATCCGTTCGCCGGTACAGAAAATCAGAATATCTCCGCTCTCGGTCGAACCGCCGCCTCGAACAATCTTCTCAACAACACCCGAAATCTTCCCGATCAGTACTTCCTCATTTCCCTCAACCGGCGGCGGGTCATAAAAAATATCCACCGGATACACCGGGGTATCGATAGTGACAATGGGACAATTATCAAAATAGTCGCTGAAAGCTTTCGGGTTCAGGGTAGCCGAGGAGATTATTATCTTGAGCTCAGGCCGGTTAGGCAGAATATCCTTTACCAGCCCCAGAATGAAATCAATGTTCAGAGTACGTTCATGAGCTTCATCAATCATTAAAACGCTGTACCTGGTCAGCCAGCGATCGCCCTTCATCTCCTGAAGAAGCGTTCCGTCAGTTACTATCTTCAGCCGGGTCTCACTCCCGGTAAGATCCTCAAAACGCATCTTATATCCGACATATCCGCCCACCTTTGAGCCCAGCTGCTTCGCAATAAATCGGCAGACGCTCACCGCCGCGATTCGCCTGGGCTGAGTCACCCCGATTATTCCAGAATCGGCAAAGCCCGCCTCATGGAGAATAACAGGAAGCTGGGTTGTTTTACCTGACCCCGTGGGGCTTTCCACAACCACAACCTGGTGATCTTCAAGTGCATCGAGAATACGTTGTTTCTGCGAGTAAACCGGCAGTTCTTTTGGATTCATAGGCATTACATAGTATGCTAGGCTAAAGAGACGAGAATAACAATCAACGACAGCCCTCAACGACAGCTCTCGACGACAGGCCCTTAAGAAACTATGGCAGAGAAAATTCTGTAACTGTAATCAGACTTTAGACATTAATTCCGCAGCCTTCACCCTGGCATCCTCGAAGCTCAGCCCGTTGAAATTCTCCCGGGCCCTTAAATCCTTGAGGTTAACCGTCCCCTCGGCGATCTCATCAGGCCCGACTATCAGCGCCAGGGGGGCCCCTTTGGCTTCCGCATATTTAAATTGAGGCCCCAATTTTTTCAACTCCGGATAAATCTCCACCGAAAAACCATCCTTACGCAGCTCCCGGGCAAACATCTGATACTTTGCCAGAAGACCCTCATCCAGCATCAGGATAAGAATATCCGTATTCGAAGCGGCATTATCGATTCTTCCCAACTCCTCCAAACCGGCCATCAGCCGGTCCAGACCAATTGAAGCACCAACACCGCTCACCGGTTCCTTCATAAAAAGCCCGGTAAGATTTCCGTACCGCCCCCCGGAGCACACCGAACCCAGCCCCGGCATATCTACCAGAAAAGTTTCAAACACAATTCCCGTATAATAATCCAGACCCCGGGTAATTGACGGATCCAGAACCAGCCCGTGCTGCAGCTGCATCTCATCAACAGCATCAAGAATCGTCCCAATTCTCAATGCCGCAGGATTCTCACTGACCTCAGCCGAGCTCTTTGCCCCCGCCGAATTCTCCAGCCCTTCTGGACTCTCCAAACCTGCCAATCTCGTCATTTTTTCCAAAGTTTTTCGGTTATCCCCAGCCGGAGTAATAAAATCAAGCAGCGTTTCTGTCCCCTGATCACCCACAAGTTCGGCCAGCAGTTTTCGTACTTCGTCGGTTCCAATCTTGCCGATCTTATCGACGATTCTCAGCACTTCAGCGGTTTTCCCCTCTAAACCAAGCTTCCCCAGAACTTGATTGAAAAGACCCCGATGGCTGAACCTGATCTTCGTCTCACCGGCTCCGATGGCCTGCAGTCCCTCAGCCATCATCAGCATTATCTCAAGATCAGCCGCCGCCGTATCGGTACAGATAACATCAAAGTCGCATTGCATAAACTCCCGGTAACGGCCTCTCTGGGTATTCTCACCCCTCCAGACCTTTCCGATGTGATATCTTTTAAACGGCATGGCGAGCTCATTCCTGTGGGCCGCAACGTACCGGGCAAAGGGAACTGTCAAATCAAAACGCAGAGCCACATCCCGACCCCCATGGTCGTTAAATCTGTAGGTCTGTTTATCAGTCTCCCCGCCGCCCTTGGACAGCAGAACCTCAGAATACTCAAGAGCAGGAGTATCAATAGGAACATAACCGTAAGAAGTAAAATGATCCTCAAGCGCCCGAACCAGTTTCCGCCTTGGAATCTCCATCTGAGGAAGAAAATCCCTGAAACCCTTAAGCACCTTAGGTTGAATAATACCAGCCATATCCTGACTCCTTCGCCTAATCATTACCGGATAAGCCTGGAACGGCAAGTGGTCCAAAATCAACCAAACTTACCTGGCAACCCCAGCTTCGGCAAAATCCCCAGCTTCGGCAAATCCCCAGCTTCGGCAAAATCCTCGCTTGCGATTTACAGGCCAAAATGCTGTCGTTTTGGCTCGAAAAGGCCCCAATTTGGGGCCATTCTGGTTGCATATTGGTATTGAAATGAGCCGCTTTGCCAGCACTCTGTCACGCTTTTTCATACCCCCACGAAGTAAAAACATGACAATTGTCACCTTTTCATCATTTTCCTCATTGATAGCTCAAGCATCAGGCGGATATGCACAGTCAATAAATATAAGAGGTGATACATATGCATACGATTCATATCCGGGATATCAACGACGATCTCTACGAGAAGCTGAAGCAAAGCAGCCGCTATTCAAATAGAAGCATGTCAAAAGAAGCTCTCGTTCTTATTCGTAACGCCCTTGATGCCAATGCCAATGAGCTGATGAAAAGAAGGCGAATCCTCCACGACATGGATGCCTACCGAAATCATTTCAAACTCGAAAATCTATGAAGAGAATGCTGGAGTCCCTGGTTGTTGACCTGAGTGCAATGCTGGCGTTGATTACCGATAGCAATCATTCCATCAGAGTGACTTTCTGGATGGAAACAGCTTCCATTACCTATGCCACCGACCAACTTCACATAGATCTGGCAGATTATTTCAGGGAATTGGTGATAAAGGAAAAAATTACAACTCAAACAGCCCTGGCTGCCTGTGAAAAGACCAGACATCTCATAGATCACTATGTTTCAACCGAATCATTATGGCAGGAATCTCTGTTTGAATCATTGAAATACAGAATCACAGCACAGGAAATTGCCCCTATTATCCTGGCCAGGAAAATCAATGCCAGTTATATCACCCTTGTAGATTCCAGACGCAGCATTGCCGAATCTCTAGGATTAAATGTGTATTGAATCAATTAAAAAAGGGGTAATTCCATGATCATAAACTCAATTCGCGGGGTATTGTCCAACCAGCGCCAGCTGAATTGAATACCGATGTTTAAT
>JAUUYD010000440.1 GCA_030590585.1 Spirochaeta sp. | reverse complement strand
CCCCGGCACCACGGGTGTGGGATGGGGCTACGAACACTCTCGGCTTAAAGCAGGCCGCATCCTCAGCAGGGAAGTTCTTGACCGTGTCGCCAAAGAGCATCTGGTATTTGCAGTCCATCAGTCAGGACACATCGGTGTTGCCAACAGTGCCGTTCTGGATAAATTCGGTATTACCGCAGAAACCGAAAATCCCAAAGGCGGTGTTATCGGCCGCAAACCCGGCAGCATGGAGCCAAACGGACTGCTGGAAGAAACAGCCCAGATGAACATCCTGCTCAAGTTATTTCCCAAACCCAACCCCTTTTCTCTGGCCGCATCATTCCGAAAAGGCGCCAATAAATACGCTCAATACGGCATTACCACGGTACAGGACGGAGCAACGAACAAAGCCACCATTGTTATCGCCCGAATTGCCGCTGCCCTCAGAATGCTCAAGCTGGATGTCGTCGGTTACTACCTGATCCGATCCCCGAAGGATTTCGACAAACTCGACAGTGTGAAAAAGCAGAACCGGTACAAAAACGGATTCAGACTGGGCGGGGCCAAGTTCCTCCTTGACGGTTCACCCCAGGCGAAAACCGCCTGGCTCTCCAAACCCTACCATATTCCCCCGGAGGGAAAGGACGCCGACTACTGCGGCTACCCCATGCAGGAAGATGAGGAATTTGTCCTTCGGGTTTACGAAGAATGCCTCAAGCGGAATATGCAGATACTTACCCATACCAATGGCGATCAGGCCTCCCAGCAGCTTCTCGATAACTTTGAAAAGGCCAGAAAAAACACCGGATCGACTAGCAATACACGCCCGGTAATGATTCATGCTCAGACTGTTCGGGAAGATCAGCTTGATAGAATGAAACCATTGAATATGATTCCCTCATTTTTCCAGGCCCATACCTTTTTCTGGGGGGACTGGCACATCAATTCCGTACTGGGTAAGGAACGGGCCTACCGTATCAGTCCGGTACGATCCGCAATTGAAAGGGGTATCACCTACACCCTCCACCAGGACACTCCGGTGATACCTCCTGATATGCCTTTCACACTCTGGACGGCGGTCAATCGGAAAACCCGCACCGGGGAAGTGATAGGGCCGGATCAGCGGATAACGGTTCTTGAAGCCCTCAGGGGCATCACCATAAACGGAGCCTATCAGTATTTCGAAGAAGATTCGAAAGGTTCCATTACCCTTGGGAAACGTGCCGATCTGGTGATTCTGGACAGAAATCCCATGAAGATTGATGCCGACGATCTGAAAGAACTCAAAGTGGTGGAGACGATCAAGGACGGAAAAACGATTTACAGAGCTTAAAGGAAAGGTATGATACCCTGGGGCGTCAGAGGTCAATTACATCAGTCTTTTCCAACTCTGAATTATTCATACCGAAGAGCCTCAACAGGATCTATTTAGAACAGCAGCGTCACTTCAGTTAACAATAAGGTATTACTATTTTGTCCGATAGTGGGTAATTGAGGCTGTGACTTCAGTCTTTGGTACTGACTCTTTAGTATAAATAGATTTTCCCATTCGGCTTCCCGAACCATACAACAAATAATGTATTATGAAAGGCACAACTTCATTTATAGATGTATTTGTATAACTTTAGTTAGTATCAGTAACTGTACTTCAATTGTATATTAATATCATCAGATATAGCCTGGGAGAAATGCAATGACACCATCTACAAGCATCCTGATAGACGAATTTTCACATGATTTTATTTCAGGTTCATTCAGCGATGATATTTGGGATGACTTGACAGAAATGATCAGAAACGTTTTTTCTTTTGATAAGGCCAAATTTACCGGTATGAGAAAGAACCCGGTTCTCAAGCTCATCGGAGCCATGCCGTACCTGGCAAATTGCGATGAACCGGCACGAACAGCACTTTCTCATATGACTGTATTCATTCTGGCCGGATCTGCTTCAACCAAAGAAATTTTCTCACATAATTTCAAGGACAGTGCAGATCTGGAAAGACGTCTTGAGAGAATCAGTCACTTCCCGGGGGGTGATGAGCGGATTATCGACAGAGGCATGAAACTGCTCTCCCTGGCTATGATTGCCGACCATATCAATGATTTGGATAATGATAATAGATTTAACAAACTCAACCCCGTGGGTGACGGACATTGGGATGCCGAAGAAATCATGATGTCACTGAGAAAAATGCTCCACGATAATCCCTGTCCCGAAATGGATAGAATAATCAGCCCTGCAGATCCCCCGGGTTTCTGGGACTTATAGATTTATGCGTATACTGCGATACCAGCGTAAAATTGCACTCCTGATCAGTTTTTTCGGTATCGGAGTGTTTGCCGTAAATGTGACAGTCGCTTTATTCATACGGAAAATGGGTTTACTCAATACCATTAGCAATCCTTCAGTATATGTTCCTCTTATTGCCGCGTTACTTTTTTATTCAACACGAAATCTGAATCATACTGCGGTCCGTCTGATGCATGTATTGTGCATCATCATCGTTGCATCACTGGCCATTATTGACGTATATGAATCTTTTTATGGATTAGGATTCATGATTCTCGCCGGATTACTCTCATACAAGTACGGCTTTCTTGATAAAGGTATTAAATGGAAATTAGGAATCTCAATCATCATAATATTTCTCTTGATTGAAACATCTGTTTTTTTATCTGAGGAGGAGAAGAGCGGTGTCGGGATCGATGTCATTCTGTTTCTGATATTCTTCCTCATTTTCATATATTTCATCTATCAGGAAGAAATCAATCACTTAGCTTCAAAAAACAAGAATCTTGAGAAATCCCTGTACAATCTGATTACTGAGAAGTCCAGGCTCAACCAGGAACTCATTCAGAGAAACCAGGTGATTAAGGAATATGAGCTCAATATCGAGAAAGCGTTGCGGGAAGACAAAGTAAAAATAGATTCATTCAAACGTCAGTACAAGCTGACAAACAAGGAACTTGAGATAATCATTCTTATCTACAATACAGGTAACCACAACAAGCAGATATCTGAAGACCTCGGCATCACAACGGGTACAATTAAACAACACCTGAGCCGGGTGTACAATAAACTCGATGTTACCAGTCGGAGTCAGATGATAACTGTACTTCGTGATTACAAATTAGAGGATCCCGCGGTATCCGATTTCAGTTAAGTTCAAGATACCTGAGGTTCTTTCACTCAACCCGCAAATCTTTTAATAATCATGGAATCCGAGATTCTCTCGGGGTCTTCAAAGATGCATCT
>JAUUYD010000351.1 GCA_030590585.1 Spirochaeta sp. | reverse complement strand
GAGATAAACCGCCTGACAGATATTGCACTCAAGGCAACCAGTGTCACACCGGGATTACAGGTAGTTGAACGGTCCTTCGGTATGCTGGAGGTTCATTCAGACAGCCAGGGTGATGCTCGAATGGCAGGAGAAGCAATCCTTGATGAACTGAAAATGTCTGCGGATCAAGCCATGAAACCACGCATTTTAACCAGTCAGTTGATTAAGAATATTTCAGATCATCAGGCTCAGCTCATCAACAAGGTTCGTTATGGAAATATGATAGTTCGCGGAGATACCCTGTATGTTCTGGAAATGGAGCCTGCCGGTTATGCCTACTATGCGGCCAATGAAGCCGAAAAGACTGCAAGGGTGAACATCATCAACGTGGCGGGTTTTGGAAAGTACGGCCGTGTTTATATCGCGGGCGAAGAGGCCGAGGTGATTGAGGCTCGTAAAGCAGTCGAAGAACGCCTGGCAAATCTGCCCGGCAGGGATGTTGAGTAAAATAACAGAATCTAGGAGAAGGATATGGCTGAAGGACATACAGACGCGTTGGGAATGATTGAAACTCGAGGGTTTGCCGCCATGGTGGAAGCTTCGGATGCAATGGTGAAGGCGGCTCAGGTGGAGCTTGTCGGATATGAGAAGATAGGCGGCGGATATGCCACTTCCATAGTTCGCGGTGATGTGGCCGCGGTTCGAGCCGCAGTGGATGCCGGTAGTCAGGCCGCCCAGAAAGTCGGAGAAATAATCTCCGTCCATGTCATCCCCCGGCCGAATGCAGCTGTGGATGCGGCACTGCCTCTGGGCCGTATGAACGAGAAGAAGAAATAGGGGGTTTTTTATGGTTCTGGCACGAGTCAGCGGAACCGTCGTTTCCACCCATAAAGCTGAGGATCTGACAGGTCTCAAGCTTCTGATGCTCGAAAAGGTGGATCCCCGGACTATGAAAGGGCAGGGTACTTACGTTGTGGCCCTGGATGGTGTGGGTGTGAATGTCGATGAGATTGTTTTTTATGTCACCGGCAGCAGCGCCAGATACACCGAAACCAGTAAGGGCAAACCTACTGATGCAACTGTAGTTGCCATAGTTGATACCATAGATTTGGAAGGACGGACAGTTTACCGCAAGAGCGGGGATGAAAAGCCGTGATTCCGGCTCGAATTGTCGGAACACTAGTATCTGCCCACAGTGCGGATGATATCCCCGGTGCCGTCTGGCGTCTGGTAGAACCCTGTGATCAATCCGGTAAGCCCGATGGTGAAATCATCATAGCCCTGGATATCATCGGTTCGGAACAGGGTGATGTGGTTCTGCTCTGTCAGGGTAGTAGTGTCCGATGGACAAAAAGATCAGCAGACAAACCTGTGGATACATTGATAGTGGCATTGGTTGAAATGATTGATGAGGGCGGTGCCCTTACATACAGGCGTTGAGGAGATAAGCATGCTGCAGGACGATCTCAAGATGGTGATTGCCGAGGTACTCAAAGATTTCAAACTCGATGACCTGCCGAACTCACCCACTGATGCGGGCAGTACAGCCAATCCCGTGATACCCACCGGGCAGGGCCTTTTCTCAGACCTGGAACTGGCAATAGAAGCCGCTGGTGAAGCTCAGCTCAAGCTGATGGAACTCGGTCTGGATAAGCGTCGGGAAATAATTGCGGCTATGAGAAAGACCTTTCTGGATAATGCCGGAATGATTGGCAAAAAAGCTGCTGTCGAAACCGGAATGGGCAACGCAGATGATAAAAAAACAAAAAATACTCTGGCCGCATCCAGGACTCCCGGTGTGGAGGATGTTGAACCTTCAGTCTTTACCGATGAACATGGCCTGACTCTGGTGGAAAGGGCCCCATACGGGGTTATCGGTGCCATTATCCCCAGTACCAACCCGACGGCAACGGTGATATCCAACGGAATCGGTATGGTGGCGGCGGGTAATACGGTGGTGTTCAATCCCCATCCATCAGCCCGTGAAAGTTCATGCCTTACGGTGTCACTGGCTAATGATGCGGTTGTAAAAGCAGGGGGACCGGTCAACTTACTTACGGCTTTGGCAGAACCAACACTCAAGACTGCAGAAGAACTGATGAAGCATAAGGATATTGCCCTTCTTGTTGTAACAGGAGGTCCCGGGGTTGTCCGGGTCGCTATGCGGAGTGAAAAGAAGGTGATTGCGGCCGGCCCCGGGAATCCTCCCTGTGTGGTGGATGAATCGGCTGATATAACAAAGGCCGGACGTGACATTGTCGCCGGCGCCGGGTTTGATTACAACATCATCTGTATCTGTGAGAAAGAGGTTATAGTTGTTGATTCTGTTGCGGATGCACTGAAAGAGGCAATGCGGTCCTCCGGAGCATACGAACTCACAGGAGATGAAATCAGCAAAATAACCGAGCTTGTTATTCAGGAGCCCGGCGGCCCTGGAAAAGAGGGTGTTATCAATAAAAAATATGTTGGAAAATCCCCAACGCTAATCGCATCACACGTCGGTGTTTATATTCCTGACGGGACAAAAATACTGCTTTGTGAGGTGCCTCGGGATCATCCATTACTCTGGACCGAGCAGTTGATGCCGGTTCTCCCTCTGGTAAGGGTTAAGGATGCAGGAACCGCTATCCGCCTGGGTTTTGAGATGGAACACGGGTATCGTCATACGGCCATCATGCATTCCCGTAATATTGATAATCTCTCGGAAATGGCCAAACTGATGAACTGCTCTTTATTTGTGAAAAACGGACCCAGCTACGCGGGACTTGGAAACGGCGGAGCGGGGTACACTTCATTTACCATTGCCAGCCCTACCGGGGAAGGGCTCACCCGGGCCCGTACCTTTACAAGAGAACGCCGCTGCACTCTGGTGGACAGGTTCAGGATTGTCTGAATGAAGGTGGGAAAGGTAATCGGGCGGGTTGTCTGTGAGAAGAAGATCGAAAGCTTTGAGGGACTCAAAATGCTGCTGCTTCAGCCCCTTGATGAGTTAAAAAAACCTGTTGGGAAGCCCATGGTAGCGATTGATACGGTTCGCGCGGGAGAGGGTGATTTGGTGATGTACGAGGGAGGCAAAGAGGCCGCCATGAGTCTGCCGAATTGGTTCAACCCCGCGGATGCTGCAATTATAGGCATCATCGACTCACTGTATGCGGAGGATGGTACGTGATACACGCCCGGGTAATCGGCCATGTGGTCTGTACTGTCAAGGACGGTATGTATGACGGGGAGAAACTTCTGCTGGTTCGCCCGGAGAACCCCGATGCTTCCCCTGCCGGTGCTGCGCTTCTGGCGGTGGATGCCGTTCAGGCCGGTATCGGGGACCTGGTACTTGTCATTGATGAAGGTGGTTCGGCCAGGCAGATTCTGGGGAAACCGGCCATGGGTACCATTCGGACGGTAATAGCAGCCGTAATCGATAAAGTGTCATTGGGAGAATGAGCATGAACGTAAACGAACAGGATAATGTGAAACGCATCTCCCTGGGCTGTGATCATGGAGCCGTCGATGAAAAACTCACAATAAAACGCTATCTGGAAACCCTTGGGTATGTGGTGAAGGATGTCGGATGTCAATCAGGTGAGAAGGTGGATTATCCGGATATTGCCGCCGCGGTCTGCAGGAAAGTGACTTCCGGGGATTGTGAGAGGGGAATAATGCTGGATGGTGCCGGAATCGGATCTTCCATGGCCTGCAACAAAGTTAGAGGCATTCGTGCGGCCCTCTGTTACGATTTACGTACCGTTATCAACAGCCGGGAACACAATAATGCCAACGTACTGACTCTGGGCGGCCCGCTTCACGATGCGGGAGAACTCTGTGAAATGGTAAAAACCTGGCTGCAGACCCGATTCCCCGG
>JAUUYD010000163.1 GCA_030590585.1 Spirochaeta sp. | reverse complement strand
TTCCTTATAGGCAATCTCGCTTAACACATCCAGGCGGATTTTATCTCCTGTTTCACGATTGAACCCATCCCTGATTCGTTCAAGAATGTGTTCAGTTCCGTCTTCTTCACCGCTTACCAATCGAATTTCTTCCAGGTTTTTTAAGCGGGAAAGTAATGCGCGAATGGAGTATACGATAACATCTGTTACCCCCCCCGGTTTCAAATGGTAGTGGAAGACTGCAATTTTCATGAATTGGTATCCTGTTTCAGGTTTCCCCAGAGGCGTGTTATTACGGCCTTGAGCTGATTTTTAAGCACGCTGTATGAATAATACCGCAGCCCGAGAGAATAATTCATATCGGCCATTTCACTGGCAAGTTTACGGTTATTAAGAACTTCATCTGCTGTTTTAATTGTCTCCTTTGAGATGAAGTTGTCCATTTCAATAACACGGAATCCCTTAGGTTTAATATCAGTAGCGTAGATTGAGTAGTTATTCACCATAATGGGTTTTCTGAACCATATTGTTTCGAGAAACGCATTACCGAAGCCTTCAATCAAAGATGGATATGTAATGAGATCCGCATGGGGATAAATATCTTCCAGAGTGTAAATCTTTCTGCCATCTTCGGTGGTACCGCGTTCTTCCTGTATGATGTCATCAACGAACAGAGCCCGGATTTTCATCATTTCGGCATATTCCTTGACACGTATCTGGTATTCATAACCCTCATCACCGGAAGCATGGGATATCACAAGTACTGATTTTCTCTCCATTCTGGCTACCAGCTCGATGGCATGCTCTATACCTTTACGCTGTACCACACGGGTAGGCTGCAGGACAAACAGTTCATCATCAGCTACACCCAGATCGGATCGAACATTACTGATATATTCATCCTGAGGCGGCGGTCCAAGTTCAAAATTCATGACATTGGGAATCAATGTTGATGAGATTCCGGTTCTCAATGCCAGTTGATTCTTTGCGGAAGAATTGATTACAACATGTTCGATGTTAGGCAGATGAGGGGGAAAACTCATATTAATGTAATCCCAGACACAATTACGAAGGAACCTCTTGCGTTCCCAGAAAAAGTCATGGTGGTGAGCGACGACAGGTATCCCTGTCTCCGCAATGATTTCAGTAAGAGCAAGGCCCAGGGGAATGTTCAGGGGGATTGTCAGGGCATTCTGGGGAATAATCAGGTCAATATCGAATTGCTTTAAGAACTCATATATCCTTGCTTTAAGATAATGTCTCATTTCATGGATTTTAGATGTCAGAACAGCGGACCTTACAGTACTGTCAAAGCTTTCATTATAAATTTTCCGTATCTCGGGATGATGGAAATGGAGTTTTTCCTCGAGAAAAGACCGTTCAGGGGCTGTATCCAGCTCTCCTGCCATGAAATAGCATTCCAATCCTACTTGTTCAAGAACAGCGGCCCATTTTGCCGTTTCCAGAGATACCCCATCGGTGCCGGCCAAACGGAATGAAATGAATCCAATACTTTTAGATGCCATGTAATACTTACCCCCAAGGTCTTGTCTTATCTGCTATAAAGAATAAACGATAATGAAGAAGCGTCAAGGATACTACGTTTCCCGGTACATTGGGTGGTATAGTGAGTATGGAACATCCTTATAAGTTTGAGGTGTAAAGATGGTATGTAATTCCAGGTACGCCTGTGTTGTTACTGTGTTATTGATTCCCTTTCTTCTTCTATCCTGCGGCTTTGAACGGAATACACCGGAAAGTACAACAACTCAGAAAACAATCAGTACAGAGGCAAGTGAATCAAACGCTGATTCTGATATTTCTCAGAAAAAGACTACAGGAGCATTGATAACATTTCTAACAGGGGAAATCCGTCACATCAGTTCCGGAACTGATCGCAGCCCTGAAATAGGTGATAGAGTTCACGCCGGGGATCGTCTGGAGACAGGTATTGACGGTTATATCGAATTGCAGTTCGGCAATCTTGGAGTATTGCGTATTCAAGCCGATTCCAGTTATCAACTTGAGTCCGTCAACCTGACTGACGAGAGTGAAAAGGTCTCGGGAACTCTCGGTTCAGGATCGGTTCTCGCCAAAATCCGCCGACTTACGAATAAAGATGGTTTTGAAGTTAATGTCCCCGGTGCGGTCTGTGCCGTTCGCGGAACGGAGTTTCTTATCAGGGCTGATGAATACGGTTCTGTGATGATTGCCGTCGCTGATGGTTCGGTTTCAGTTGCCCCGTTGTCTTTAGCCGAGGTAACAGGTCGTATTGAGACTGATGAAGATTTGGCTGAAATCAGGATGCTGATGCCTCTGGTTACAGCAAATAACGAAATTCTCATAAACTCCGACACCTTTATAGAGATTGAACAGGAATTGACCGTCTTTACAAGCGGTGAATCTGTATCCGAAGAATCTGAAACATCAAAAGAGCGTTTAGTTTTATTTGAGTCCAGAATTAAGACAGCCCTCATTGATGTACCTGAGCCGGAACCTATCAGGACGGAGAATGCTGAAGTGCTTAAGGAGGAAACCCCTCAAATCCTGACAGTTGTTTATGATTCAGGAACCGATGATTCTGTCTCAATCCCTGCCCTTGTCACTCTTACCATCATAACCGAGCCCTCTGATGCCGGGATTTTTATTAATAATCGTTTTGCAGGTTATGGAAGTGCTTCCCGGGTATTTTCCGAAGGCAGCCCTGTTTCAATCCTTACAGTCTCTAAAGACGGACGCAGAGTGGAGAAAGAACTCCTCGCCGGGAGTGAATCACTTGTGAACATTGTTTTTGATAAGAGTGAATCGCAAACTGAACTTGATACCGTACCTGAAACTGAGTCTGAACCTCAATCAGGGCCTGCTGAATCAGCTGAGAAAGAAGAGCCCGAAGTATCCATTGTTCCGTTAGCGGTCCCGGTGGCAATAGTTGTAGTTGAAAGCCCGGTTGAAAGAGTTCAGAGAGTTGCAGAACTCAGTATCAATGTAAAACCGGCAGATGCAGCGATTTTTATAAACGGAGAGCGTGCGGGTACCGGTTCATATAACTTTGAAGGAAAGCCCGGGGATCAGTTAATTATCAGAGTTGCCAGACCCGGATACGCTGGATTTTCTCAGAATGTTATCCTCAGTTCCGATTCACCTCCCTTCCGGGTGAATCTTGAGCCTGTAACAATTGTCTCGGAAGTTCAGCTTCCGGACATTCCGGCCGTCGGTTCATTGGTGACTTCCGGTGATATTGTCGTCGGCGCCACAGCCCGGGGTACACTCTATGCCTTAAACCGCAGCGGGAGACTGATCTGGACTCGGACCACCAATAACAGGGATGGTGAAAATATCACACCTGTGATATCCGGCAATCGTGTATATATGACCGGTAATTCAGAACTTGTCATTGTGAATATCGATAATGGACGAATTATTACCCGGCGGGAACTAATCGGAGACCAGGCTGATTTGTTCGGAAGACGAATTGTTGTCCTGGGCAAACAATTTGTTCTGCCTTCAGACAGTTCTCTACTATTCCGCAATCCGGAAAATGTAAAGGCATCTGCAGAAATAACTATCCCGGGCGGGTCACGTATGACTCCTGTTATATGGAATCACCAGATTCTCATTGCAAACCAGCGGGGATCACTTTTGTATATTGATCCGGAAACAAAATCTATCGTCAGGACTGTAGATACCGGGGTTTCTCAGCCAATCGGTCAGGCCCCGACTATCAGCCGAAATGTAGCCGTTTTTACAGGACGGCGCGGGACCGTAACGGCGGTGGATCTTCACGCTGCCCGGGTTATATGGGAACACCCGCTGGATGATGAGGGTTTTGTACGGGTACACACCGATGCAGTTATCAATAATGGAATTGTTTATGTCTATAGAGATGGAACCCTCTTTTCCATGAATCTGGAAAATGGAGAGACTCAATTTCCGCCAATCCCCGGTGTATCGGCTCCGCCCATGGTACGAAACGGGATTCTTTATCTGTGTAGAAGTGATGGTATTCTGTCCATGCACGATCAGCGAAATGGAAGCTTTCTCGGTGAGTTTATTTGAAATGAAGTTTCAACCGTGCGGCCCACGGGCCTGGGACCATACCTGATTGCCGCGACTGAGCAGAAGGTATTTGTTCTTGATCCCAGATCCATGACAGAATGAGAACATGAATAATCTCGCTCTGGACCTGCTGTTGTTCATCCCGTCGGTGATAGCCGTATTACTCGGTATTCTAGGACTTCCTGGAAATTTCATTCCTGTTGCAGCTGCATTGGTTGCAGTCCTTGCGGGAAATGGAGAGAGTTTTACATGGGGCTGGTTTACAGTTTTTCTTCTTATCGCTGTTTCCGGTGAGGTAGTGGATCAGATCACCGGGATTTATGGAGCCAAAAAGTATGGGGCCTCCCGGCCCGGTATGGCAGGGGCCGTGATAGGCGGTATCGCCGGAGGTATACTGGGTACGGCGATTCTACCTGTTATCGGCTCACTGGCAGGAGTTTTCATCGGCTGTTTTTCTCTCACCTTTGTGTTTGAATATGTTTTTTCCAAAAGAACTGCCGGTGAAAGTCAGAGTGCCGGTATCGGTGCGGTTCTTGGAAAAGCAGCCGCAACAGCCTATAAATTTATTGCAGGTTTTGTATTATTGGTTCTGATGGCCTGGCGTCTCTGGATGATTTAATACTAACTGCGGAGGGAAGATATGGACGACCGTATAAGGACTAAACTGGAGTATATCTACGGGCGGGAAACCGGATTTAAAACGGTTAAACGGCTTAAGAAGATTGTTGATAAATGGCGAAAAATCCTGCCTGAGGTACCGGGTGCCCCTGAAGGAGGTGTTCCCGCGGATCAGGGTGATGCCATCATGATTACATATGGTGATAATATTCAAACCCCTGGTGAAACTCCTCTTGCCGCATTGAAGGACTTTGCCGATAAACGTCTCTCAGCTGTAGTTTCCGGAATCCATATTCTGCCTTTTTCCCCTTATTCATCGGATGACGGCTTCTCGGTAATGGACTACAGGGAAGTAAATCCTGATTTGGGCAGCTGGGAGGATATATCGGCAATCGGAACTGAATTCCGTCTTATGGCCGATCTGGTATTAAACCACTGCAGCGCTAAAGGAACCTGGTTCAAACAATTTCTCAAAGGCGTTTCAAAGTATGATAATTTCTTTATTACAGTTGAACCCGGAACGGATTTATCAGAAGTTTTCCGCCCACGGGCACTTCCCCTGCTGCATGAATTTGATGTGAATGGTGAGAAAAAACAGGTGTGGACAACATTCAGTGAAGATCAGGTGGATGTCAATTTTGCCAACCCCGATGTATTTTTGGAATTTATTGATATTCTCCTTGAATACGTTGAGAAAGGGGTCCGTATCATACGTCTTGATGCGATTGGTTTTCTCTGGAAAGAAATCGGTACAAGCTGTATGCACCATCCCAAGACGCATGAGGTGGTAAAACTGTTTCGACTGGTACTGGCTGAGACGGCTCCCGGAGTCATTCTGATAACCGAGACGAATGTTCCTCATAAAGAAAATATATCCTACTTTGGTGACGGCAGTGATGAGGCTCACATGGTTTATCAGTTCACTCTGCCGCCTCTCACCCTGGATGCGTACATCAGGGGTGATTCCTCTAAACTCACAGCCTGGGCAATGTCCTTGCCGGAGCCCGACCCTGATTATACGTATTTCAATTTTCTGGCATCACACGATGGTGTTGGAGTGCTGCCGGCAAGGGGCTATCTGAGTGAAGATGAAATAGACGGGTTGATTTCTGCCGTTAAGGACCGAGGCGGACTGGTAAGCTATAAGGCCACCCCGGAAGGGGATATTCCGTATGAACTCAACATCAGTTACAGGGATGCCATAGCGGAAGATTCACTTTCAGATGAATTAAGGTCAACAAAATTTTTATCCTCCCAGGCTGTCATGTTATCCATGGCCGGAATGCCGGGAA
>JAUUYD010000506.1 GCA_030590585.1 Spirochaeta sp. | reverse complement strand
GGAATGGTATTACTTGCCGGTTCATATGATGAGTTTTTTCAGGAAGGTCTTAAACGTTATCCCGGCTCCAGAACGTGGAAGTTGAACTATGCCTCCACAAAAAGTGCAATGGTACGAATGGGGCGGGATCTGCTGCAGACAGCCCGAAACTACGATACGGTCATCGTCCTTTTACCCGATGAAGAAATGGGAATATTACTGGATGAACTGGAGCCTATAGCCGACAAGGTAGTGGTTCTTTCAGTTCTCTCGCCGGTTCACCTTGACGATCTGACATGGGTGAAAACTTCACTGGCGGCCTATGGCACCGGCCTTGAGAGCTTTCGTACCGCCTTTGCCGCCCTGGCAGGTGATTTCAAACCGGAAGGCGTCCTGCCCATTCCACTGAGGATGAGTCCTTGAAATGGAAACCGGTGGGGAGAATCTCGGGAAAGCGGCTGAACCGATGGCTGGCGAATGAAGAGTGGAGGCATGTTGCACTCACATCCCGTCTTAAATCCGCCGCTGGTATTCCCCGTTTCGGAAAGATTGCCGATGGCCGCCTCTGGGTAAGAGAAGAAAACAAGCGGATTTCAGGAGCTGTTCACATCTCCCGATACGGTGTTGTTCTGCCTGTCTTCAACCCGGATACCCTCGATTCGGGTGATAGTGATTTCTTTAAAAGACTGTTTCGGTCCGGGGAGGATACTTTATTTTCCATCATCGGTATGGAAAACAGAGTTCTGGAAATTGAAAAACAGATAAACAGATCCCCATCGGAGACCCAAACCTATCGGATGTTCACCGGAATAGGGCCGTCGACTTCAAATAATGAAGCAGTATCGGGCTTAAGTATTCATCATGCATCCCCCTCCGATATCGACCGCCTCTGGAATCTTGAGAAGGCCTATCAGATTGAAGAAGTCCTCAGAAACAGCCATCCATTTGATGAGAGAAGCAGCCGCCGTTACTTTCTGAACACATTGAAAAACCAGGATGTTTTTTATGCCCTCCTCGAGGGGCGGCCGGTGGCCAAAGCCGGAACAAACGCCCGGGGATGGACCTACGACCAGATTGGAGGAGTTTATGTCATACCGGAACTCAGAGGTTATGGTATTGCTGAGGCAGTCATGAACAAACTCCTGTCGGTAATCGTATCTTCGGGACGCCGCCCCTGCCTTTTTGTAAAGAATACCAATCATTCGGCACTGAAACTCTATAAAAATCTGGAATTCACAGACCGGGATCCTTTCAGGATTTCCTATTGGTCGAGGTAGAATATATTGAAAGAGGGAGATGCTCATGAAAGTCCTGATGATTACAAGTGAAGCAGTACCTTTTGCCAAAACCGGCGGCCTGGCAGATGCCGTTCCCGCTTTGGCCGACGCTTTGAAGAGAAAAGGGCATGATGTCAGGATTCTCATGCCCCGTTACTACCGGATTGACCGCAGTACCCTGAGTAGAAAAATCATAAATCTCGGGGTTCCAATGGGCGGGGAGGAACTGTGGTGCGCGGTTCATAAAACCACCCTCCCATCATCAAGGGTTCCGGTTTATATGCTGGACAGGGAAGATCTCTTCGGCCGGGATGGACTGTACGGACCTGACGGCTCAAGCTCATGGCCGGATAATGCCCTTCGCTTTGCATTACTGTCCACAGCATCCTTCCAGCTCTGCCGCAGTCTGAAGTGGATTCCCGATATACTGCATCTGCATGACTGGCAGTCTGCAGCTGCAGCATGGCTGTTAAAAGATATGGAGCATCTACACGGTTTCAGCCGGACTGCCTCAGTTCTCACCATCCACAATCTTGGATATCAGGGAGTTTTTCCTTCTGATCAGCTGAGCATTTTTCCTGCTGACTGCAGCCGGAGAGCCGGAATAAAGGTCATTCATAAAGGCAATCTCAATTTCCTGGCTGCAGGATTGAAAACTGCAGACGAAATCACCACGGTATCTCCCGGTTACGCCGGGGAAATACTACAGCCTGAGTATTCTGAGGGTGTTGGGGGGATTCTCCTGAGCCGCAGGGACAGTATCACCGGCATCCTCAACGGTATGGATTACAGAGAATGGAATCCATCAACAGACTCCGCCCTCAGGCCCGATTACTACAGCATCAGAAAACGTAAAGGCAAGGCTAAACTCAAAGAACGCCTTCAGAAAGAGATGGGATTAGTAATAAACCCGGATATCCCGTTATTCGGAATAATAACCAGGCTGACAGGACAAAAAGGTGTGGACCTTCTCACAGATATTCACGGACCTGTCATGGAGGTTTTCCGAAACGGCAGGGCACAGCTGGCTTTGCTGGGAACCGGCGAAACCAAATATGAGGAGGCGTTCCGTAAAATCGGTGAAAAATACCCCGGCAGCTGCGGTGTACGGATCGCATTCAGCGGCCCGTTTTCAAGACTGATTGAAGCCGGTTCGGATTTTTTTCTGATGCCCAGCCGCTATGAACCCTGCGGATTGAATCAAATGTACTCCCTCCGATACGGAACCCTGCCGGTGGTAAGAAGAACCGGCGGATTGGCTGATACTGTT
>JAUUYD010000390.1 GCA_030590585.1 Spirochaeta sp. | reverse complement strand
GAAAATGTCTGATGGGGGGAAGTTCCTTATGACCCCACCGCTTCGTGAGAAAAGAGATAATCACGCTTTAATGAACAGCCTTGCAAAAGGTGAAATAGATGTGATTGCAACAGATCATTGTTCTTATTCAAAGAGCCGGAAAACTGCTCCAGATGATTGCAGAGATATACCGGCCGGGATACCTGGTAGTGAGGAAATGGCATCATTGATTTATTCCAACTGTGTAGTAGAGGATCGAATCAATCTGATTGAAATGGGTAATCTGCTCTCTCGAAACCCTGCCAGAACTTTCGGGATCTATCCAGAGAAAGGAAGTTTAAAACCAGGCACTGATGCCGACATTGTAATATTTGCAGGGAATAAATCAGGTATTCTCACTGATACAGCTGTGCATAGTAAAGCGGGATACACAGCTTACAATTCATTCTCTTACTCAGGGAAACCTGTAATAACAATACTCAGAGGGGATATTATCATTCGTGATAATCAATTTCTGGGTTATAAAGGGCAGGGCCGATTTGTTGGGAGCTCCGAGTCCTCAATATATCAGGATTGATACCTTTAATATCCCGGTGCCGCAGCGACGCCGGCGTCCACCCGGAGATTGACTCCAGTTATACCTGCAGCTGTAGAGGAGCAGAGAAAAAGCACAGTCTCAGACACATCCACCACTGTAACCAATCGATTCAGCGGAGATGCGGCTTTGTACCGTGACACACCATCCGGCCATGCCGTATCAAGTCCCGGTTGATCGATCAATCCTGGTGAAACGCAATTTACCCGGATGTTCCCGGAGCCCAATTCCAGAGCGGAGGATTTGGTGTACTGAATCAAAGCGGCTTTGGAAGCATCGTAATGGGCATGATTCGGGGCGGGATTTTCGCCCTCTATTGAGGCGATATTGACAATAGACCTGCCATCCGGATAATCCCCGGGTTCTCCAAGCCCGGTAAACAAGCGGGTACAAAGATGGGCCGCTCTCAGATTTACGGCCATTACTTTATCCCACTCTTCCGCAGCTATTTCCTCAAGAGGCGAAAGACTTTGTATAGCTGCATTGTTCACCAGCACATCCGCCTTGAGCCCTCTCTGACGGATTTCTCTGAAGACATTTTCTATCTGTTCGACGGATGTTAAATCAGCTTCCAGTACCAGAGGCGCGGGGCCGCCTGGTGAGAGCATGTCATTTAAAACACCAGAATTATTTGTTCGGCAAAGGAGAATTAATCGATAACCTGCTTTATCGAAACCGCGGCTCAGTGCCTGCCCGAGATGCCCGAAAGCTCCTGTGATAATGACTGTACGGTTCTTTTTCATCATTAAATATCATCCCTGGTTAACATCATAATCTGAGCATGATAATCAGGGTACCGATTTAGTAATTCCAGCCGGCTGGATAGTTGAAATGCCCCGGGTGAATAGGGTGGAGCCATCGTTGTTCCAAGTAATGCCCACTTACCTCCGCTTATCAGCCGGGATCCCTGAATTGTCCCGGCAGGAACGGTAAACTGGGGAACTTCCTCTCTATCAAGTCTGCTTCCCAGAATATGCTCCTGCGGCCGGCCCTCAGGTGGCAGAAGAACAAGCCGGACAGGATCCCCCGCATAGAAATGGTAGATTTCCACCACGCTAAGTTCATGAAGAGCGGAAAAGCCGTTCTCCTCCGGAGTCAGAAGAAAGTAGATGGCAGTTCCCGAATCGGATTTCCAGGTCTGCCGGTAGTATCCTCCCTCATCAGGAAGGGGCTGCAGGTTAAGTCGTTCTATTACTTTCTGAAAGGTCATACAGCCGATTCCCTGATTGTACTCTTCTCTCCGCCAAGAACCGCCGCAATCTCCGGCATGAGGCTAGCGATATTAAGGTTTTGAGGGCATTTCGGCATACAGTCGCCGCATGAAATACAGTGGATACCCCTGGTGTCAATTTTAGAGATGCCCATTTCATATGATTTTTGCATCCAGCTGTATCCCTTTCGGGAGGCTTCAAGATTTTCATACATAACCGCCCGGTTGTACAGATTAAAGTTCCATGGGATATCAACTCCCCGGGGGCAGGGTTTACAGTAATCACATGCAGTGCAGTTGATTGCCTGAAGACTCTGGTAAGCCGCTCGTGCTTCCTGGTAAAGATTCTTTTCAAAAACGGAAAATGCTCCGGTTTCTGCGTCAGAGGCTATCCGGACATTATCGTTAACATGTTCCATGCTGTTCATACCGCTGAGCACCATGCCAATCTGTTTTTGATCCCACAACCACCTCAGAGCCCTTTCTACCGGATTCCAATCCTGATGACCGGACTTCAACCAGACTTCTTTTACCGGCTTGGGAGCTGTTACGAGTTTTCCACCGAGCAGTGGTTCCATGGATATAACTCCGATACCCCGATCATAGGCCCGGATTAATCCCTTAATGCCTGCCTGGTAATCGGTATTCATGAAGTTGTACTGTATCTGGCATATATCCCAATCCCAGGCATCTATAATGGTTTCGAAACATGAATAGTCGTCATGAAAACTGAATCCTGTGTAAGCGATTTCTCCAGTCTCTTTTTTGCGTGCGAGCCAATCAAGGACTCCGGTTTTCTGGATTGTTATCCACCTCTCCGAGTTCAGGCCATGAATAAGATAGACCTCGATCCTGCTGCTCTTCAGCTTTTTCCGCTGTAAATCAAAATATTTATCCAGATCTGCAGAATCCTTGATGAGCCAGCTTGGCATCTTATCGGCGATAATCACTTCATCCCGGCGACTGCCGGTTATGGTATCGGCGATAAATGATTCGCTCTCACCATTATGATAGAGCCAGGCTGTATCGAAGTAATTAACGCCGGAATCAATGGCTTTTTCGAACATTGCAGAGGCGGCCGGCCGGTTGATACAACCCCCTTTTACAGGGAGTCTCATGCAGCCGAATCCCAAGGCGGATACTTCCGGTCCTCTATGCCCCAGTTTTCTTTTTTTCATGTTTGATTGTAACACTTATTCATTCCCATAGAGCCATAACTTCTTCAATCGGTTAGTATCAATCTATGAACAACGACTCAGGAGTGTCGCACAATGCAGTCACTGGAGCATATTAAAGGAACAGTCGGTTTTATCGGTGGACGATTCCTACCCTTTCATCGGGGGCATATTTTCGCAATCATCGAGGCGAGTAACCAGGTGGAGAATCTTTATGTGGTTCTCAACTCCAGTGAAAAGCAGGACCTTGAGACCTGTATCGCCGATGGAGTTGGTGCCATGCCGGCAGAGGTGAGACTGAGTTGGATCGGCGAATGTCTCAGCCAGCTGGAGAACATTCGGATCCTTCATATTCAGGAGGACAGCTGGGGTAAATCCGATAATTGGGATGCCGGAACACGAGCTGTAAAAAAGGCGATCGGAAAGCCTATAACTCATGTATTCAGCTCTGAACATGTGTATGATGAGCTTTTTGACAAGTACTATCCCGAGGCTACGCATGTTGTTATCGACGCCCGCCGGGATACTGTGGACGCCCGCTCTGCCGGTGAGATACGGCGTAATCTTTTTGATTATTGGGACCTTCTTCCCAAGACTGTTCAAGCCTTCTTTGTAAAGCGTATCGCCATT
>JAUUYD010000240.1 GCA_030590585.1 Spirochaeta sp. | reverse complement strand
CTCATCGATTCCTGATCGTCATTCGGGACGCAGATATAAGTCAGATCTCCCGACCGAAGCGAAGCGGCAAGCTTCACCGAGTCTCTCCGATCAGTTTTTATTCGGTCTCCGGCACGCCGAGGGATTAATGATGGCGCGATGACGACGCAGTCTTTCCCCAGCTTGAGTCAATTGATGATAAATGACATAGCCGCATGGGCCAGCTTCATAACAATACAGGATACTTTTGGTCGAGTAGTCCTTTTCGAGCCGACCAACTAAATCCTTCATCGCCTTATGGCTGTTGGTCATCTCCGAACGAAACCGTGCCGGTTCTCGTCCCCGTTCCGCTATGGCAACCGCGATGCTTGCTTTGTGGACATCCAAACCGACATACAGATCGTATTCGGTATCCTTCTCCGACCGATTCGGAATCAATAATTCTTTTGATTCGAAACCCGATGTGCTAGACTTTTTCATACCTGCCTCCTCAATGTGGCTCTGCCACGTTTGTGAGATACGACAATGGTAATCCACGATCCTTGAGGTTGGCAGGTTTAAACATTGTGTCTGTTTAACGAAGAAACCCTGCCTGAACCCCTAAGAAAATACATCTGAAGCACGATGTGCTTCTGGTGGAGATATGAGTTTCCAAAGTAATCTCGACCTGTTCTCTTCTCGGATAATTTTAGAACGAAATTGACATTTTGTAGCCTATTAGATACACTTACTATGTGACAGTGTTTCGAAAAACCGAAGTATTCGCCAAATGGATTGACAATCTGCGGGACATACAAGCACGTGCCCGTATTCAGGCAAGGATTGAACGTCTGGCACTTGGAAATCCCGGTGATGTAAAACCCATTGGAGAAGGTGTTTCGGAGCTCCGGATCGGTTATGGACCTGGTTATCGAGTCTATTTCAAGAAAGTTGGCCTGACTGTAATGATTCTACTTGCCGGTGGGAGTAAGAAGTCTCAAAATCGAGATATAAAAAAAGCTTTGGAACTAGCACGGATGTTTAAGAAGGAGAATTACAATGAATGAGGCAAATACAACTCGATATGATGTCGCGGAACACCTGAGAACTCCCGAAGAAATGGCAGCCTACCTTGAAGCATGCCTGGAAGAATCTGACGGTGATGCTTCGTTTGTTGCAAAAGCTATCGGGGATATTGCTCGTGCAAAAGGTATGACACAGGTAGCAAGGGATGCTGGCTTATCTCGGGAAAACCTATATAAGACACTGTCAGGAGAGCGTAATCCCGGATTTGATACGATACTGAAAGTTGTTCGTGCACTCGGTATTGAATTTCATGCTTCCCCTATCTCTCATACCTAATCCTGATTTCAACATTGATCCTGTTCACCTCGCCAAGGACGCCGAGGCGGTAAAAGGCCACCGGATTTTTTCGTTAAACACGTATTATACGTCAACACTGCAGAAAGATCGATTCAGTAACTTGCTGGATTACCTCCCGGAAGCCCACTCCCGAATCCGGGAATGCCTGACAACCCGCCTCTCCAATGCCGCCTCAACAGTTTCAACATCGGCATAGAGTTTTACTGAATGCCGGGCCCGGGTGAAGGCGGTGTAGAGTATCTCCCGGCTGAGCAGGCGCTCGGCACCTTCGGGAAGCAGGATGGTAACCGAATCGAACTCGGAGCCCTGGCTCTTGTGAATGGTCTGTACCCAGGCCGGTTCCCATCCCGGCAGGGCGGCTATAGGAAAGTTGCGCATCCCGTCCGCTTCGGGAAAGGCGGCTCTTAATCGCCCATCGGATAAAACAAGAACTCCCCGGTCACCATTCCAGAGATTCCGAGTGGGGTCGTTACGGGTAATCATCACCGGCATCCCCGGGAAGGGAGAGGCTGTGCCCCCCAGCAGCCAGGCGATGCGTTCATTCATCGCCGGAACGCCCCAGGGCCCCCGGCGCAGGGGGGAGAGGACGGCACGGGCTGCAAAGCCTGCAAAAATTCCCGGAATTCCATTCGGAAACTCGTTTACAGACTCGGCGCCGGTATCAACGAAAGACTCCGCCGCCGGGGCGGCAGTCTCCCGGAACCCCCGGAACTCTTGGGCAATGATACGGGCCATGGCATCCGGGCTGCCGGTGGGGTAAAGCCGAACCGCGCCCGAAGGCTTCGCAAGGATATCTTTCAAGGCTTCAAAGTCCCCTTCCCGTACCGCTGAGGCGGCTTCCAGTATGGCGGTGTCCGAGCGGTACACTTTGGTGAGCTTCACCACGGCACCAGTCAGGGGGCCTTTTCGCCGGGGAGTTCCCTCATCCTTCGGGGCTGCATCCCCGGTCCGGGGAGTTGCCTCAGCCTTCGGGGTTGCTCCCCTGGGCCGGGGGGGTGCCTCAGCCTTCGGGGCTGCTTCCCCGAACCGGGGAGAGTCCTCTTCCCCCGGGGTTGATTCGGCCCGGGGTATGTCCTCACTCTCAGGGACATCCTCCTCCAGGGGAGACGCCTCATATTCAGGGACATCTTTCCCCTGGGAAGCTGCCTCACTCTCAGGGACATCTTCCACCCGGAGAGCTACCTTCTCGTCAGGGATATCCTTCCCCCGGGGAACTACCTCAGACGTCGAGCTCCCACCGACTCCGACGATTCCGGCCGAGAGGGGCGCCCCTCTCTCCTCTGCTGCGGCCCTTGCTATGGCTCCCGCAACTCCCGCAGCTTCGGCAGCTTCGGCAGCTCCGTAGAGCAGGTCGCCCAGGACGGCGCCGGCCTCCACCGAGGGGAGCTGGTCGGGGTCGCCCACCAGTAGCAGGGCCGCGCTCTCAGGCAGGGCGGCCAATAGAGCGTTCATCAGGGGGAGGTCTACCATTGAGGCCTCATCCACAATACAGAGGTCGGCGGCCAGGGGGCGGTCGGCATCGTGCCGGGGTGGTCGGCCGGGGTAGAGACCCAGAAGGCTGTGAATGGTCCGTCCGGCTGTTTTACCTGAGAGCTTCAGGCTCTCAGTCATTCGGGCAGCGGCCCGGCCGGTGGGGGCGGCGAGTATCACTTCGAGGCTGCCGGGGACGGGGTTTAAGAATTCCAGAAGCCGGGCCACGGTGGTGGTTTTCCCGGTGCCCGGGCCTCCGGCCAGGAGGAGCAGGCGGCGCCGGTTGGCAAGGCCCTGAACAAGGGCGCCCTCGGGGGTGGCTGGATTGGCCCGTGGGAGGGCGGCGGTGAAGGCCGGATGCACCCTTAAAATCGCCCGGTTCGGCTGATCTGGCTGACCAGCTGTTCCGGTGAACGCTTCAGGGTTGGCGTCCGGGTGTGCCGACCGGTTCGGCTGATCTGGCTGCCCGGCTATTCCGGTGAACTCTTCAGGGTTGGCGATCGGGTGTGCCGGCTGGTTCGGCTGAGGGGACTGCCCGGCTGTTCCGGTGAACTCTTCAGGGTTGGCATCCGGATGTGCCGACCTGTCCGCTCCCCCCACCATCCGGCTGCGCTCTTCCAGGGCAGCCAGAAAACGATCCTCTTCCTTCCGGCGGCGCAGGAAATAGATAAAGCGCCCATCTGCGGTAAGAGCCAGAGGCGGCCGGGGAAGCTCCAGGATCTCTCCGGGGGAATCCTCCTTCGGCAACTGACCTATCAGACCGGAATCAAGCCCCGTTTCAATCAGCGCCGGGACGGCCCGGGCCAGCTGACCGGGCAGTGTTTCATCGAAGCCCTTCGGGGGGCTGCCGCCTCGGGCCGCTCCCCGGAATCCGGCGGCGGTATACCACTCCCCCATTTCCTCTTCGATGTTTTCCAGGCTGCTTCTTAAATGGCCGCTTCCTGCCTGAATGGCTAAGTGGAGAATAAACCACCGGAGCAGCTCGCCACGGGTTTCACCCGGGGAGATGCCTGCTGCCAAAGCGGAACCCTCAGCACGGGGAGAGTCCGTTCCTCCGGGATATTTCTCTACCAGTGAATCGGAGAGATAGAGCCGGAACCAGGGTATGCCCAGCTGTGCACCGATTCTGAAGAACTCCCGGCTATCGGATTTGCCGCTGGGGTTGCCTCGGGAATGGGCCCTCCCGGGGCGCTTTGCCGTTCCTGCTGATTTGCCCTTTCCCGGATTGGCTGCTGCCGTCCCCGCCTTCTGCTTCCCGGTCATTTCACTACCCCCTCTAAGCCCATGGCTGCGGCCAGGGTAAGCATTCTCTCCAGGCTGGGTTTGGCGGTATACACCCCCCGGCTGTCGGATTCCCGGCATCCCCGGACAAAGAGGTAGGCCGCGCCGCCGATTTCCTCTTCCCAGTTCACTGCCTCCCCCAGGCTACCTGAAAGTGTCCGGCAGAGGGCTAAGAGATAAAGTTCGTACTGCAGGTGATAGTGACTGTGGTCCATCATCAGCTCCGGGGTTTCTCCGCTGTACGACCCGGCGGATTCCACCCCGGGGGGGACGTTGGTTTTCCAGTCCACCACCCACCATTTACCGCCGGTGTTCAGACAGAGGTCAATAAAACCCTTCAGAAATCCACGGGAAATCATTGCTTGAAGGTCACCTGAAACAAGACGGGCCTTCCGGGGTACAGCCATCTGAAACTCAAGCTCCGCCCGCATCCGCCCCGGCTCAACATCGCAGAGCCGGCCCAGCTCGGGAACCGGGGAGCGCAGGGTATTCCACACCAGTCTCTTCAGATCCGCCGCCCTGTACTCGTACCAGTCCGGAGGGTAATAGCGCCGGGACAAGGAGGCGAAAAGCTCATGGGTTTTTTCATCGGCCTGCCATCCGGACTCATCTTTATCCCCCGCCTTCCGGAAATCACATTCCTCGAGAAGTGCATGAACAAGGGTGCCGAAAAGAGCCCCGCGGTCGGCGGCCATGGGAAGAGGCTCAGGACTCTCCGCCTCCTGGAGACCGGGTAAGGACAGGGAGGTACTTTCATCGGCATCCACATCCCGGTCGTTCTCCCCGGAGTCAT
>JAUUYD010000293.1 GCA_030590585.1 Spirochaeta sp. | reverse complement strand
GCAGCTGTTTGTTCTGTGTAACAAAATCAATGTTGCTTTCGATGTATGTCGTGATGAAATGATCGCCGGACAGCTTGGAAAGATGGTTGAAAAGAGCTTCGGCGTGGCGGTTGTAGGCCTCCAGCACATTTTTTTCCATTGCCTGCTCTATCTTTTCCTTGCTTGGAAAATAACGATAAAGCGCCTGTTTTGTAATATCCTGAGCAGAGGCAAGATCTGAGAGGGAGGTGTTCATATAGCGGCAGGAGCCCCAGATGCTGAATGCAGAATCGAGAATCTTCTGTTTTTTTATCTCATGCTTGCTTTTGCTCATTCTGTTGACGACCGTTCGTTAGTAAAACTACTGAACGGTCGCCGGGAAAGCAATACATGAATGTGGAACTCTTCATGAACGTTTTGTTAAGATTGGGGGAAGTTTGGGATGGAGTCCTGCCTCACTTAATCCAGTCGGTCGGCAAAAATCTGCAGCAAGTGTTCTATTACATCATGACGATCACCGCTGACAGTACAGCCCGCGGCCTTTTTATGACCTCCTCCGCCGAGGAAGCGGGCGATATCGCCGACATCGAGATTGGTTATGGACCTGAGTCCGATGGTACATTTTCCATCGTTCTGCTCTCTGATAACAGCAGCGGCTTCGACTCCTGTGATACTCAGCATCATCTGATACAGGACATCCGAATCCCGTACACTTCCAAGTTCCCGCCAGTCCTTCCAGTTCTCCCAGCTCAGGATAAGCCGGCCGTCGTAGTACAATTCCGATCTTTCCAACACTCGTCCCAGGAGTTTTCTGGATCCGAGACTGCGTCCCCCTGAGAGCAGGCGAAAGGTATCAGGGGGTGAGGCTCCGGCTGCAATGAGCCGGGAGACGGCCTCCAGAGGTTCAGGCCGCCCGGGTTCCAGATGACGAAAATATCCGGTGTCGGTGCAGAATCCCAGAAATAGAATTTCGGCCTCTTCTTTCGTGGGTTTATCTCCGGCGGTTTCCATCAATTTGAGTATCATCAGTGTCGTGGACGGGGAAAGCGAATCGACATATCGGATATCACCGAAATCGCTGCCGGCGGTATGATGATCGATAACACAAGTCGGGGCATCGGGGAGTACTTTCTCAGAAAACCCGGTACGGTCCGGGGAAGAGCAGTCAAGTATGATAATAAGAGGATTTTCACCATCTTCGGGGTCGGGAATATTGTTTTTGAAGAGAGGTTCCCAATCGGCAATTTCGGGGCGGCCCCAGGGCCCGGCTGAGCAAAGATGGGTTTTCTTTCCGCGACGGGACAGCCAGCTGCCCAAAGCCCTCTGGGATCCCAGACAGTCGGCATCCGGATCTTCATGCCCCAGTATGTAGAAAGTGTTGTGAGTATCTATTGCTTCAAGAACGGAAACTATGCGGGGATCGTGGTTCAAAAGTTGATTTCAGGTTTGGAATCCGCCGAAGGAAATTCTCCGGAGTAATCAACAGTTGGATCCAGAAATCCCCAGCTTTCATGTGCCGGGTTCTCTACAAGGTACAGGCGGAAATGATCCACAACACCTTCTTTATAGAAGAATGTGACATAGGGATAGGCCCGGCCCTGACCAAAGGCGATAGCACCGGTACTGCCGGCTCCCCTGAACCAGTCTATAGGCGCCCAGAAAGTATCTATGGTGTAATCCTGTCGGATGTAATCCACCCGATAGCCGTTTGTATTGTTGAATATCCGGGCAATTTGAACGGTTTTAGGGTAAAAATCCGACTCATTTTCGAATTTCTGGGCGAAGGCACCCGCTGTACTTATAAGTAGTATGATGAGAACGAAAAGAATTATACGTTTCACGGCCTAGCCTCCTTGCGATCTGAATTATGCCTTATAGGGTGGTCTGATTCAAGCAGAAAATGCCCGGGAAACCCCAAGAGCCTATTTTTTCGATGTTTTTGGGAAGGTTCCGGCGGGAAAAAGATCTCCCAGAGCCTCTCCGAGGCTCTGATGGAACAAAAAGCTCATTTCCTCTTTCACTTCCCCGGGGAGTTCATCAACGTCCCGGCGGTTGGTTTCCGGCATCACAATGGTGGTAAAACCTCTGCGCCTGGCGGCCAGGGATTTTTCCTTGACGCCGCCGATGGGCAGTACTCTGTCGGTGAGAGTAACTTCCCCTGTCATGGCAATGCCGGTTTTCAGTGGAATGAGCAGAACGGCGGAGAGCAGGGCGGCGGTAAGGGCTATGCCTGCTGAAGGGCCGTCCACGGGGATGGCCCCCTGTGGGACATGTATGTGTATATCTTTTTTCTTGTCGAAATCAGCTTTTAATCCGAAACGGTCTTTGTTGGCCCGTAGATATGAAAGTGCGATCTGGGCGCTTTCCTTCATCACATCCCCGAGCTGACCCGTGAGCAGCAGTTTCCCTTCTCCGTCGAAAATCCGGGCTTCAATCGGAAGAACGCCGCCGCCGCCGCCGTCATAGTAGAGCCCCGGTGCCAGTCCCGGGCGGCCCATGGTCCCGAGGTCATCCTCAAGACGTTCCTTCCCCAGAAATTTCCGTACCATAGGAGGTGAAACTTCCAGATGGAATCCTTCCAGTTCCGGCATATCCCGTTCGGGTTTGATGAATACGGCTGAATAGTTCTGGTTACGATGCAGAGCCGAGCTGTTGATAATCCAGCGGCCGGGACGGGTCTGTTCATCGTGAAGCAATTTCCGGGTGAGCTTCCGCATCACCTGACTGATGGCTCTCTCCATGCTGCGGACACCGGATTCCAGAGTATAGCCCCGGATAAGAAGATCCAGGGATTCGTTCATGAATTGAACATCGGCACCGCTCAAACCGTTCTCAGAGATCTGTTTGGGTATGATAAACTGCCGGGCGATGCTCTTTTTCTCCGTCATGGTGTACCCGGGAATCCGGATAACCTCCATTCGGTCCCGCAGGGCATGGGGTATGTTTTCAAGACTGTTGGCGGTTGTAATAAACATCACTTCCGAGAGGTCGAAAGGTACTTCCAGATAATGATCGGTGAAACTGTCGTTCTGTTCGGGATCCAGAACTTCCAGCAGAGCTGATGAGGGATCGCCCCGGTAATCATTGGACATCTTGTCCACTTCATCCAGCAGGAATACCGGATTTATGGAACCGGCACGCTTGAGGGCCTGAATTATTTTTCCCGGCAAAGCTCCTACGTAGGTTTTTCTATGACCTCTGACTTCAGCCTCATCTTTGACACCGCCAAGAGAAATCCTGACGAATTTGCGGTCCAGAGCCCGGGCGACAGAGCGGCCCAGAGATGTTTTACCCGTTCCCGGGGGACCGACAAAACAGAGAATGGGGCTTTTAACCTTGGTTTTCAGCTGTCTGACGGCGATAAAATCCAGGATGCGTTCCTTGGGTTTATCCAGTCCGAAATGATCGGCATTCAATATTAGGGCCGCTTCGGAAATATCGTGCCGGTCTTTGGTGCGCTTTCCCCAGGGAAGATCGACAATCCATTCCAGATAGGTGCGCAGTACCCCTGATTCTGGGCTCATGGGCTGGAGCCTGGCCAGTCGTTTTACCTCTGTGACAGCCTTTTCCCGAACTTCATCTAACAGATCCATCTCAAGGAGTTTTCGTTCCAGCTCCTGAGCTCCGGTAGGATCGGCCTCTTCACTGCCCAGTTCCTTGTGTATTTCTTTAAGCTGTTCATTGAGGAAATACTCTTTTTGAGAGCGTTCCATGCGTTTTTTCACTCTGCCGGAAATGTTGTTTCTAAGGCCCTGGAGTTCATTTTCCATCTGAAGCACCACCGAGAGTTCTTCCAGGCGCCGGCTTGTGTCGGTTTCCAGCAGGAATTTGATTTTTCTTTCGGTTTTGATTTCCAGAACGGAGCAGATATGTCCCACCAGCTTGTCGGGGCTGTCCGACTTGATGACATTGGCAATGGCTTCTTTGGGAAGTTTTTTATTATGGAGTTTGGCGTAGGCCTGAAAATCACTTTTAACAGTTTGAATCAGTGATTCCAGGTTCGTCCCGTCGGCATTGGGGATTAATTTGTACGATCCCCAGGTTACATCTTTTTTCTGCCTGATCTTCTTCAGCTGAGCCCTTTGACGTCCTTCCACCAGCACTCTCATATTTCCGTCGGGAAGTTTGAGTACCTGTACCACCCTTGCAATGGTGCCGATGGGATGAATATCTTCGGGACTCGGGTCGTCTGAGGCTGTCTTCTGGAATGCCAGGAATATTTCTCTTTCCGAACTTGTCGCGGCATTGAGGGCCTTGAGTGACCCCTGTCGACCGACGAAGAAGGGTATGACGTTGTGGGGGAATACCACCAGCTCTCTCAAAGGAATGAGAGGCAGCTCCCCCTTATCGTCAAGCCGTGATCTGGTTAACTTCATCCGGCTCATCGCCGCCGTC
>JAUUYD010000454.1 GCA_030590585.1 Spirochaeta sp. | reverse complement strand
TGGTTCAGTGGTTGCTCTTGAAGCGGTCAAGATTTTCCTGGATGGCGGAATCCTGACCGGAACAGCAGCCATGAGGAAACCCTGGGGCAAGAAGGCACAGAGGCTCTTCGGGTTTCAGGAGGATGATTTCCGGGGAGTTCTGCATTACACACAGGAGCAGCTCACAGAAATTGCCCTTGCAGTTGTAAAGAGAGGAAGAAAATTTACGGTACACTGCACCGGAGACCGCGGCCTGGATATGCTGCTCACCGCTTTTGAAGAGGCGAATAAGATCAGTAAAATTGCTGATCTTCGGTGGTCGGTCATCCATGGGAATTTTGTTGATAGTCAGACTATCGAACGAATAAAAAAACTTGGCGTCGTTGTTGAGTGCCAGATTGCCTGGTTCTACAAAGACGCGCCATACATAGAAAATATTCTCGGCAGCAAATACCTGAAGAAATTTCTTCCACTCCGAACAATGATGGATCGTGGCATTATTGCCGCCGGCGGCTCCGATCATATGGTGAAAAACGACTCATTAACATCCATCAATCCCTACAATCCCTTTCTTTCCATGGGAACAATGGTAACCCGGAAGACTGAGTCCGGGAGAGTCATGGTGAGTGAGGAATCCATCAGCAGGGAAAGAGCCTTGCGGATGTATACGATAAACGGGGCTTATTCGACAGCTGAAGAAGCCGAAAAAGGTTCTATTGAACCCGGGAAATTGGCAGATATGGTGATTCTTGACAGTGATTATCTTGAATGTGATGCAAATGAGATCAGCAATATCAAAGTCGAAACAACGATGCTCGGCGCTAGTGTCGTGTATGAAAGGACAATATCAGAATGAGTAAGAAGCAGGATGCGGATATATCTGTAAAAATCGGCAATGTCACCCTGAAGAACCCCTTCATTGTAGGCTCGGGACCCACGGTGAAAAATATTCAGCAGATACTAGATGCCCAAGAAAACGATTGGGCCGGTGTTTCTTTAAAACTGATTATTGACCCCGAACCTTATATCAGTTTACCTCCGCGCTACAGGTGGTTGAAGAAGAAGGGATACAACATCTTCTCTGCAGAGAGGCGCCTGACTTCCGATCAGGGGCTTCGGCTTCTTGAAGAGGCCAGGGCTGTTGTCAAGGATATGGCTCTAATCCCGAATATCACTTATGACGGTGCTGATCCTGAGGGTTGGGGTGTTCTGGCTAAACGCTTTGAAGATGCCGGGGCGGATATTATTGAACTTAATATGTGCTGTCCGAACATGTCGTTTAATACCGAAGCTACAGGTGACAACTCTCAACAGCTTACCGGTGCAAGTTTGGGGAAAGATCCTAAAGCCTTGAGGGAATATGTGGGTATTGTTAAGGGTAATGTGAAAATTCCGGTTATCGTCAAGATAACCCCGGAAGGCGGCGGTATCGCAGAATCGGCTCAGGCCTGTATAGATGCCGGTGCTGATGCGGTAGGCGGAACTGCCAACAGGCTGGGGATTCCCGATATTGATATAACCAGGCCTATGGATTCCATCTACAGGCTGCAGAGTAATATCACCCTTGGATGTTTATCCGGACCATGGATTCGGCCTCTTGCTCTCAGAGATATCTATGAAATGAGAACTAAGGTTGGGGCAGATCCGGTGCTGCTCAATTCAGGAGGCATACGGGATTTGAACACCGCCGTCCAGCACATCATGCTTGGCGCCGATGCCCTGTGGATTTGTACAGAAACGATGCTTCGGGGCTTTTCCTGGATGCCGAAACTTATCAGGGATTTAAAACAGTACATGCTGGATATGGGATATCGCAGTATCAGTGATTTCAGAGACATCCTTTTGAAGAATGTTGTCCCGGCCAGAGCATTGAAGATTGAAGATGGATATGCCGTTGTCGATCTGGATAAATGTACTTCCTGTGTGCTTTGCTGGAATATCGGTCACTGTTCGTCGATTACTCACCCCGATGGGAAAACCGTCATTGATAAGGATACCTGTGCGGCATGTTCGACTTGCGTCGATGTATGTCCTGTCGGTGCAATCCAAATGAAAAGGAAGTCTGATGATGACTGAGAATAAACGAATACAAATCGGGATTATCGGTGCAAAGTTTGCAGGAAGCTTTCATGCCGATATGTGGGCCGGAATGCACAATGCCGAAGTAGCAGCCATTGCAGATCTTGATGATGCTGCGAGAATGGATTATAAGACGAAATACAGTGTTGCACGTGACTATAAAACATACCAGGAACTGGTTGCCGATCCGGATGTTGATGTTGTTGATATCTGTCTGCCCAACTTCCTCCACGCCAAAGCTGCCATCACGGCAATGGAAGCCGGGAAGGATGTAATCTGCGAAAAACCAATTGCTACAAGCGAAGAGGATGCCGCTTTGGTAGTCGCGGCCCGGAAGCGTACAGGAATGCGCTACTTCTATGCTGAGGATTGGATCTTTGCACCTTCCCTGGTACGGGCCAGGGAGATAATCGAAGAAGGCGGAATCGGAACCGTTCTGTACTGTAAAGGAAAAGAATGCCATAACGGATCCCATTCTCCCTTTGCCCAGACTATTGAGTTCTGCGGGGGTGGAGCCACTCTCCATCTTGGTATTCATGCAGCCGGTTTTTTTTATGATCTTTTCGGAATGCCCGACAGTATTGTCGGTGTATGTACAGACGGGCTGGATGGGAACTTTATTCATAAGAAGATGGAAGGAGAGGATTGGGGAATCGGAATACTCAGCTATACCAATGGGCCACGTGTTGTACTTGAAGGCAATTACATCACAACCGGTGGTATGGATGATGTTATTGAGTTTTATGGCTCAGAAGGTGTCTTGAAAGTTGATATGACTTTTGGAGGACCTTTAAGCGTCTACTCCCGGCCGGGATTCGAATATGCTGTTGAAAAGGCTGATACAACCAAAGGCTGGACCAAGCCGGCTGTAAAAGAGTCCGAGGCTCTGGGCTACAAGGATGAGATGATCCATTTTCTTGATTGTATTGAAGGCAGGGCTGAGCAGAATAAGGGAACAACAGCCGAGGCTGGTTTCAACGCCCTGAAAATAATCAAGACTCTCTATCGTTCCCACAAAG
>JAUUYD010000186.1 GCA_030590585.1 Spirochaeta sp. | reverse complement strand
CTCTCCCCGGGAAAGACGTATCTCATCGAAAGCAAATTGAGCCGAACTCAGTAAGCTCTGTTGGCAGAATTGTATGAAATCCCCATCATTACCGTCCCGTGAATCAGTACCCGTAATATTGACGTTCCAATTTGATGTTTTAACAGTATTATTATAAATCCTGGTGCCTGAATTGGGCGAACCAATCATTTTGCCATTTGAAGTAATATAAAACAGCATCCAACTGACAGGAATATTCCCTCCCGACCATTGAAAAAGGGTTTTCTGAAATTCCTGATTCACTCCGGTTCTCAGTACGGATGATGTAAAATCGCCGGCTCCATTATATTCCAGCTGAATATCCCCTTTCTTAAATACAGACATCTGCCCCCAGGCATCAGTCCGCAGCCAGAACCCCAGGGAATAGGCTTCCAGCTGCCCCTCTGTACCTTCATCCGCTAAAGAAGCAGCCCTGAATGAGGGATTTCCGGTTGACGCATCGAAAAAACGGGCATTCCCGAAACCCAATGCCGGCGGAGGCGGCTCAACCGTCGGAAGGTCCATTCCGTCATAGCCGGTACTGCCGTCATTCCTCCACACCGTACTATCCCGGAAAATCGTAGAACCACCCTCCTCATCCAGATGCCACACACCGACAAAACCGTTGGACCAGGTTTCCCCGGAATCCAATAACAAAGGCGGATTGTCCCACCAGTAATCGTATCGAAGGAGTATTCTATTATCGGAAAGCATTTTATCCATAGCAGGGATTCGAACCCACCAAGCTGAGGGTCCAACAGAGTCCCATAAAGCGGTTTCAAAGGCCAGCTGCCGGCCCTGGGAATCATAAAAGCGAATACCCGATCCATCAGGCCTGAGAAACTCCGGATAGTCAAAATCAACAGCCGTATCCAGGCGCACAAGAAGGGGAAAATCAATGATATCCGAAGAATCGGCAAGTCCGGGGGTTTTCCATACAACAGCGGTTAAATCGATTTCCAGGGTGATTTCCCTGCCGAATCCTCCATGAAGTTCAATATTACGAATGGAATCCCAGGATCCGGACTTGCTGCAGGCTGAAAGAAGAACCAGCATCGCTGCAGAGAATAATAAACTGTTCAAAGACCGGAAAAACCGGTTTTTTTTCTCTTTCATGATCGAACTTTAAAAAGATACGTGGATACTGTAGATTCTGACCTTATAATAAGTATCGTCCTTCGCCGTGGAATTCTACTTATTTTTTTCTGGAGCTGTGTACTCCTACCTCTTTGGAGTTCTGCTGGTTTTAACCTTTACGGTGAAATCAGTCAGGGTTTTCCTGTGTTCAGTGCTGCAGAATTCGACACTTACCGCGTACCCACCGGGGTTGGTATAGGCCTTCGTGTTGATAATTTCCTCTACGGTTTCAATCTCGGAGGCCTATTCACATGGAACGGTTATCCTCCCCTGGCAAGCGAAACATCCTTCGAAGATTCATGGATGATTACCGGCCTTGTATCCGCAGGTTGGCTCTTTCCGCTGCTGAATGACGGAGATTCGTTTATCGGTATCGGGCCAGCAGCAGCAGCCGGCTTCTATACCCGGTCAATCAGCTGGAACGGTTCTTCCATGACTCAATCCCGCCCTCTGGTACGGTTTTCTCTGGACGGTGTCCTGATAACAGATAATTCCCTGTCTTTAGGTACGTCCTTCTGCATCAATGGATACCTTGATAATCAATCTGTCTGGGGAATGTCTATAAGCATTCAAGCCGGTTACCGATTTGGAGGTGGAAAATGACCTCCCTGCCGGCCCTGCCCCGAATACTTACCCTGTGGCTTCTCCTTGCTGTGTTCAGTATCAGCTCCACCGCCGCCGGGGAATCAGACAAACCGCCTCCTGTGGTAAACTCTTTTCTGATACCTGACCCGGAAAGTCCCCCGGACCGGGGAGTGATTCTCTTCATCAACACCAGTCCTTTTGGAGCCCGGGTAACCCTTGACGGTGAAGAGCTTGCGGGCCGGACACCCATGGTTGTCGAAGCACCGACGACTGGAAAACGGGTAATCCAAATCAGGAAAGCCGGATTCGGCGATTCAGAGATATCCTTTTCCGTAGAAACCGGAAGTGTCATTGTTGTTGAGTTTATTCTGCCTCAAACCGGCTCAAATATTTTCTTTCAGGACGGGATGATGCTCGGTACCGATTCCAAACCTCTTCCCCCGGGTGGTTACTCTCTGAATCCCGGAAATTACAATCTTTCGAAAGAGGATGGTCTGGGTATCTTCACCCCGGTCTACCCGAATCAGAAATGGATAGACGGGCTGAATATTGCGATTCCGATTGTTACGGTATTTGCCGGAGGAATGATGATATCTGAGGCTCTTTCCCCCCGGACCGACGGCCGTATTTCCCCATTTACCATCTCCGCCCTTGCGGTTGATCTCCTGCTGGTGGGAGCTAATATCGGATTTCACATACATCGATCAAAGTGGCGTAAAACCTGGGAAACGGACCCTGCGGAAGCCACGCCGTTCTGGGCGGATGACGATTACCAATTGGCCGAAGCTACCCTGGAATCCGGAGAGTTTCTCCGTGCCCGGAATCTTTTTGACCGGTATGCAATGATTTATCCCCTTGAGGAACGAACCCCTGAAGCCCTGTACCGATCAGCCAGACTTGCGTACATACAAGGGGATATTTCGGCAAGCTCCGGGAGGCTGAAGCTCTTGAGAAAAGATTATCCGGTCCCCGGCCTGTGGGATCGCGGCTGGAGGCTGGCGGCCGATCTGTATTTCAGAGTTAATCAAATGGAGGAGGGCTTAGCGGCCCTTGATATGATTTACGGACTCGAGAATCCGGTAGATCTCGAATCCGCAGCATTCAGGAAAGCATCTGTTTTAACTGAATCAGCAAGGGAAACGGGTGATATCAAACGGGCTGTTGATGCATGGGATCTGCTGATAACAACCTGGCCTGAGTCTGATCTCATCGATGCATATCGCGAGTCCCGGGAATCCCTGGAAAGAAGCTACTAGTTCAGGTCAGCGCCGATTCATCGGCATCATTATCACCATGTTCCATGAGTATGGCTTTTACCTTGTCCAGATCACTTAAGAACAACTCCACCAGTTCCGGATCAAAATCGCTCCCGCTTCGCCCCTTTATCCATTCCACAGCCCGCTCAAAAGTCCAGGCTTTCTTGTAAGGCCGGGCGGTGGTCAATGCGTCAAAAACATCCACCAATCCTGTAATACGTCCACGTACCGGAATGTCCCGTCCTTTCAAGCTCTCCGGGTATCCGGAACCATCCCATCTTTCATGGTGTGAAATGGCGATATCCGCCCCGGCTCTCAGAATAGGGCTCGCCGAATCTCTCAGAACTTCATGGCCGATGATGACGTGTGACTCCATCACGGTTCGTTCTTTTTTATTCAAGGCTCTGTTTTTCAGGAGTATGGCATCCGGAATTCCCACTTTGCCGATGTCGTGCAAAGGTACAGCCCATCTCATCAGGTCGGCCTCTTCAAGGGAATCACCCCGGAGCTCGGAAAGAAGAGAAGCATACATCCCTACCCTGGATGTATGCCTTGCTGTTTCAGGGTCTTTATGGTCTGAAACACGACTGAGAACATCGAGGGTTTCCCGCTCTCTGTTTCGTATCTCAATGCGGGCTTCGGCCTCGCTATGGGCTATATTCTTAAGCCGGGTCATGGCCCGGTCAAGATAATCCGCCATCAGGTTGAATTCCCTTGCAAGCTCCCCGACTTCATCATTCTGCACCGGGGTTACCCTTTTTTCAAAATCGCGTTTCTGGACAATGCCCTGCATATCGGAAATAACATTTCTCAATGGACGCATTGATCGTCTGACAAAATAGATAATAAAAAGCGAACTGACCAGTGCCGAAAAGATCACCATAAAAATGTAATTCCAGCGTATATAAGATAAATCAACAAAAAAAGATCTTTGCAGAGCGGTTATATACACCGTCCAGCCCAGAGACGGCAGGAAAAAACCATAACCTATACGTTTTTCACCGCCAAAGAGTCCATCAATCCAGATTTCTCCGGATTCCCCGAGGCTATTTTCAAGAATAGTCTGACGGAGCAGTTCTTCAGGAATTGAATCACCAACGGAAAAGATGATGTTCATGTCCTCGTCAACAGCCAGAATCCATTCGCCATCCTCCCGAAGCATGGTAGCTGAATAAGATCTTATCGAACGTTTCAAGCTGACAAGATATGCCGGAGTATCCTGTAATCCATTATCAAGCAGCAGACACCATTGGGATGCAGCATGGCGAATCAAATCTTCCGCTTTATAGACAATGAGCTTACTCATGGCCTTCTTCACTCCGCGTTCAGCGCTCAGACCCGTGAGAAAACCGCTGACTAAAAGGCTTCCCGTAATTATGGGAATAATGAAGAGAAGCAGCCGGGCGCTCAGTCCGAGAACACGTTTTTTATCCATAATTCCACTGTTTGAGAAAAAACCAAGGAAAGATGACTATAAACATGGCATAATTCTATAGGATAAATGGAGAAAAACACACACGAAAATATTATACCTGATCCTGATCGCTGGGACATGGGTCGTCTCGACAGGGAATTGGACTTCGAGGTTCTTGAAGAAATTCCTGAAATAGGCAGTATCGAACACTCGGACAGGTTTCAACTTGTTCTTTTACCCCTGCTGGCTTTGATAATAATTGCAATTGTTCCTCTTATTATGAGTTTTACTATCACCAATCGAAGTGAAAGAGGTATCCGCCGGGACGTTCCTTTCACCAGTATCGAAAACCCTTTACTCCATTCCGCGATACGGGAAATCAATGATAAGCGCAGGGAAGTTGATATTAAGGATGTTCAAATTCGGCATTACCAGAATCGTGTTCTTGCCATGGACAGCAAACTTCAGGTACTTCAGGGTGTGATGGAAGAGACTCTACAGATTAAAGAAACCAATCTCCTTGGAGAAATCAACGATATTCTCGCCGAGGAACGAATCCGCCTTAAAGATCTGGGCCGTTCTGATGAACAGATTAATCAGGCCCTCAACATACTCAAAGCAGAACTGGACTCCGGATATGATGAAAGAATGGAGGAGTTCCGTACTCTGGAATTGTCCGCTTACAAACGGCGGATGACTGATCTTCAGAATGAAAAGGCCTCTCTGGAAAAGACGATGAAGGAAGCCGTGGAGGAGCGGCAGGCACTGGCTGTAAACCTTGATACCGATGAATCCGAACTGCTTGCCCAGCTTTACGAGGAGAACGAATTTATAGATATCGTCAATGCCGGAATCGATACTGATCTGGAAATACTGAAAGAAACCCAAAGGGTTGAGAATTACTGGCTGGATGAACTGGCCAATCAGTATATCGGAATGATTGGAGCCATCAGCTCCCGGGATTATGATCGTGCTCATATTCACCTTAACGCTCTTGAGAACCTTTTTTCCGATACAATTACAGCAGAGCTGCCGGGTATCAGAGCCAGAAATGAGGCAGACAGGGAAAT
>JAUUYD010000330.1 GCA_030590585.1 Spirochaeta sp. | reverse complement strand
TCCGGGGAATGCCTCGGGGCTCAACGACGGCGCGGCGGCTGTGATGGTGATGTCCAGGGAAAAGGCCGATGAGCTTGGTCTTACTCCCATGTGCACAATTAAATCATATGCTTCGGCAGGTGTGGATCCCGCGATAATGGGTATCGGCCCGGTACCGGCAACCCGAAAGGCGCTCAATATTGCCGGGTTATCCCTGGCTGATATGGATCTGATGGAGTTCAACGAGGCCTTTGCAGCCCAGTCTCTGGCGGTAATGCAGGAACTGAAGCCGGATCCTGACCGTGTGAATGTCAACGGCGGGGCGATAGCATTAGGTCATCCAATCGGTGCCAGCGGGGCAAGAATACTGGTAACACTGCTGCATGAAATGCGAAAGCGCGATTCAAAATACGGTCTGGCTTCCCTCTGCATAGGCGGCGGTGAGGGGCTGACTATGATAGTTGAGCGAGGATAGGAGCCCGATATGAGGAAACCCGTCTATGTTATCGGCGGCGGAAGAATGGGACGGGGTATTGCTCAGACCATCGCAGCTGCCGGATTCAAGACTGTAATTTGTGAACTGAATCAGCAGCTCGCTGATACGGCAATGGCCGGGATATGTGAAAGCCTGCAGACGGCTGTAGACCGTGAGAAAATCAGTATCGGTCAGATGAATAAAACTCTGGAAAATCTGTCGGCGGTGAGCGATCTGAAGAAGGCATCCAATGCCTCTCTGGTGATAGAGGCCGTCGTGGAAAAACTCGACGTCAAGAAAAACCTGTTTTTCGAACTCGACAGCATCTGTGATTCAAGCACAATTCTGGCCACGAATACCTCAGCGCTGAGCATCAGTGATATCGCTTCAGTGTGCGGGGATCCGGGACGGGTTGTGGGCATGCACTTTTTTAATCCCGTTCCTTCGATGAAGCTGGTTGAGATTGTCTGCGGGGCTGAAACCAGGGATGATACTGCAGGGGATGTGATAAGTTTTACCGAAGCGATAGGCAAGACTCCGGTTCTGGTTAAGGAATCGCCGGGATTTGTGGTGAACCGTCTGGTGATACCCCTGATAAATGAAGCCGCTATTGTTGCTTCAGAGAATATAGCCAATGTGAAGGATATTGATACGGCAATGATGCTGGGAGCCAATCATCCCATGGGTCCTCTGGCCCTTGCCGACCTGATCGGCATTGATATTGTCGTGGAGATTCTGGAAACCCTGGCGGCAGAACTCGGAGAGGGGAAGTACAAACCCTGCAAACTGCTTTACGAAATGATATCCGATGGTAAGTTGGGTAAAAAGACCGGTAGTGGTTTTTATGAGTATTCCCCGAAATAGAAGCTAATGCTTCACGCTGAGCTTTTTCAGGGGGGCTTTCATTTCCTGAGTCAGACGGTTAATCTGGCCGAAACCCCGGTCCGGAGGTTCTCTTATCCGAAGCCTTTACAGAGTCGACTGGAAAGTCGAGAGAAAAAAACAGCTCAGCCAGCTGGCCATAAAACTGGCACCTCTTTTCATATCTGCATTTGTCGCTTTCGCTGCTTTTTTTGCCGCCATGAATCCGGACATCCGTCAGAGATTAAACCAATCGGCTATGCAGACTCTTTCTTCCCGCTTTATCCAGGTAGTGGACAGTTATTTCCTGCCCCTTTTCCAATTCATGTCATCGGCATCTTTGTGGACCCGTATAGGCAGCATCGATTCACTGGGTACACCCGCAGCATATGTAGAAGCTTTGTACAAGAGTCTTGAACCCATGGGATCGGTATCTTCCCTTTCCATATCAGACGGTAAAGACCATGAACTTGTACTTCATCTGCTTCCCGACGGCGGTTATGAATGGTATGAAACCATTCTTGATGCAGACGACTCACTTATCTCCAGAAGGAACGCCGCAACAGTTCCCTACTTCAATCTTGGTGATGTTGAAGATATTTCTACCTCATGGGGAGAAACTCCGGTATGGTTCCGGTACAGTACACCCTATATTCTTCCCGGAGAAGGGGTTCCGGGAAGCACTATTCGTACCCGTATCGGGGACAGTAATTCTGATTATGAAATGAAAATCTGGCTCGATCTTCCCATCTCTCTCATGGCCGATAAACTGGAGGCCATAGAAAAATTTCCCGATGCTGTTGTTTTTCTTCTGCTTCCCGGAGATGAATTTCTCATCTTCAGGGTTGAAGAGCTTATGGCCCTCGCCCGGGGTGCTGACGAAACCACTCTTGCAGACCTGAATCTCGGGATTGGTATTGATGTGGATATTGTTGCCCGGGCTCTCAGGAGCTCTGATGTCCTGGAAAGCGAGCAGCGTCTTGAAACTTCGTTCACATATCAGAATCGTTCCTGGAGAGCGGACTACCGGAAACTCCCCATCGGATCCCGGGAGTTATTGATCGGCACATTCATTCCTGTGGATTCTCTATGGATATCCGACCTCTTTCTGCCCGTACAGCTGGTTGTTTCTCTCATTTTCGGATTCACCGCACTGATTTCATTACTTATTCTCCGGGATTTCAGACGGAATGCCGGTCAGCCGACAGAAGAGGAAATACTCCGTAAACTCATCGATGCCGGGGAATCATCATCTCTGGAATTCAAATCCTCTCTGAGATGGGATTATCGGGAAGATAAACCTAATAAAGATCTTGAATCCGTCATCGTCAAATCTATTGCCGCGTTCAGTAATCATGAGGGCGGTACACTGCTTATTGGTGTTTCCGATGATGGCGAGGCTTTGGGTTTGAAACCCGATTACGGATGTCTGAAAGATGAAGGGAAGGACTATTTTGAGCTCCACCTGAGAAACCTTGTTGTGTCTCAATATGGTGTTGGATTTGCGGCTGACGGTATAAAAATCAGGTTTTTTATCCTTGGTGGAAGAGAAATCTGCCGGGTGGATATCCGCAGGGGAAAGATGCCCCTGTACACAACTGTCAGTATGAAAGGTTCCCCTCCAGCTGAGAAGTTTTTCGTTCGCTCGGGGAATTCCTCCAGGTCAATCAACTCCATCAGTGAAGTCACCGGGTACGTTGTTAAACGTTTCGGCCGGCGGATTCTTCAGTAACATGGAAATTCCTTTTTGGATTTTTGCTGACTGACGGGATTGTTCCTCACACCTTCGGTGTTCCGGTACAACCCTTGTTCTCTGCCGCCGTACTCCAGGCAGAACATCCCGAAACTTCATCAATCAGGCTCCAGCGGTACAAGAGCGGAAGATTACTATTCTATTCTACTCAGGTGGAGACGCTGCTCCGTTAAATCCGTTAGAATCGCGGTATGAGCAACTACCGGATTACAATTAAATATGACGGTGCCCGCTACAAGGGCTGGCAGCGTCTGGGAAAGGATGCCGGTGGAGATACCATCACATCCAAACTGGAGAGCGTTTACTCTCAGCTCTGCGGGGAAGATATTCGTGTGATCGGTTCGGGTCGTACAGATGCCGGGGTACATGCCATGGCTCAAGTTGCCAATTTCCATACTGAGCGTACACTTTCAGACAGGGAGATTCTTGAATACTCCGCCCGATATCTGCCGGATGACATTGCCGTCATTGCCGCAGAAAAGGTAGATGACCGTTTTCATGCAAGGTATCAGGTAATAGAAAAGAATTATCTTTATCAAATCGATACCGGTCTTTACCCCGATCCCTTTCAGCGTAAATACGCCTGGCATATTTCAGATCCTCTGGACTATCCTGCCATGAGAAAGGCGGCTGAATATCTGATTGGTACCCATGATTTTGCCGGGTTCACCAGCATGAAATCCAAAACGAAATCTACCGAGAAGAATCTGACTGTCGTTAATATTCGGGAACCGGAATCGTCATCGATAAGCCCTATCGCTATTATTCGATTCTCCGGTGAAGGATTCCTGCATAACATGGTGCGGATTATCACCGGAACCCTGGTGGAAGTTGGGCTCGGCACCAGGATTCCAGATAATATCATGGCCATTCTGAAAGATGGAAAGCGGGATAAAGCCGGAGCCCGTGCTCCGGCGAAAGGGCTGTTTCTTGAAAGTGTGAAGTATAGTTAATT
>JAUUYD010000328.1 GCA_030590585.1 Spirochaeta sp. | reverse complement strand
TCTTTTTTACGGCCTTAACTGCTGGTGACATGTAATCTCCTTATGACGCCGTGCCCGAATTCAGAAAAAACCGGAGGGCGCTTGTGCCCGAATATAATGGATTTCAATCAATAAGCAACCCTAAAATTTTCATTTTTAGTGACTTCCCCTGCCTGGCGATGCAAATATACACTGTAAAACATGATTAATCGGCAACTGAATGAACTCACAAGCGGTATTGCAGCGATGGATAAACGCGGAGAAAAAAACCCTGAAATATCCTCGGTGGTATTCGACTCAAGAGAAGTTGAAAAGGGAAGCCTGTTTTTCGCCCTTCCGGGTATACATGTGAACGGACACCGCTACATCGAGAGGGCTCTGGATTCAGGTGCCTGTGCCGTTGTTCATTCGGAGGCTCTGGATTCATACAGGCCGGGAGTGTACTACATACGGGTTCCGGATACCAGAGCCGCTTTATCCCCGGTTTCCGCGGCATTCTGGGATTACCCTTCCCGGAATATGACCGTGGTGGGGGTTACCGGTACCGATGGTAAAAGCACCACAGTCAGCCTTATTCGGCAACTGTTGGGATTTACCGGAGTATCTGCAGGCAGTATATCAACTGTGGACTTCACAATCGGGGAGAGAAGCGGTTCAAACTATTTAAGACAATCCACTCCCGAAGCACCACAGGTTCATGGACTGCTGCGGGCCATGCTGAATGCCGGTCAGACACATGCGGTTGTTGAAGCCACCAGCCACGGGCTTTCCCTTAAAAACAGCAGATTAGCCGATGTTGAGTTTGATGCCGCGGTATTCACCAATGTCACAAGTGAACATCTGGAGTTCCACGGAAGTCTGGAGAATTACAGGGCGGATAAATCAAGGCTGTTCCAGATGATTGCCGAATCAGGGAACCGGGATGCTTTCGGGGTGGTAAACGGCGACGATCCTCATGCCGGACTGTTCTTTGACGCTGCCGGTGAGAAACCGGTTTTCACCTACAGTCTCAAATACAAGGATGCCGATCTTTTTGCTACGAATCTGCGTACCGGCCCCGGGGGTACCGCTTTTACCCTCTACACACCGATAGGAGAGATTGACACTCGAATCGCACTTCCCGGCCTGTACAATGTGGAGAACGTTCTGGCAGCCCTGTGTACCGTAGCGGAATTACAGGATGAAGATGCTGTTGATCTGGCTCTGCATCTCCCGGAACTCAAAGCTGTAAAAGGCCGTATGGAGCCCATATCAGGTGATATGAGTTTCAACGTTATGGTGGATTACGCCCATTCTCCCGGAAGCTTCAGGAAAATACTTCCATTTCTAAAAAGCCTTGCAGAAGGCAGACTCATCATAGTCTTCGGCTCCGGGGGAGAAAGAGACCTTGAAAAACGTCCCGAACAGGGAGCCCTGGCCGCAGAATACGCAGATTTGGTATTCCTGGCTGATGAAGATCCGCGAGGGGAGAATCCCATGTCCATTCTGGAAGATATCGCCTCAGGTGCCGGGAGTATGAACCGTAATGAAAATCTTTTTCTGATACCCGATCGCCGGGAGGCCCTGAGTGAAGCCTTTAAAAAGGCCCGGGCGGGAGATTTGGTGGCGGTTCTGGGGAAGGGACACGAGAGTACGATTATCTACGCTGACGGAAGGATGGAATGGGATGAAGCTGAGGCCTGCAGGGATGCTTTGAAGTCTCTCGGATACGACGCCTAGGGGCGATGCGCGGCAGAGGTCACCTCAAAAGGCGTTCAACAATAAATCCAACGGCAATACCGAAACCCGAACCCACAAACACTTGGGGATAAGTGTGGCCCAGAAGAGTTTTCAGAGCTTTGGGCCGTTTAGCCTCTTCAAACAGGTGGGAGAACTCTTCCAGCATCTCGTTTAGAATCTCGGCATGACGGCCGGCTGCCCGGCGGACACCTGTGGCATCATAAATAACAATAATCCCAAAAACCAGAGCAATGGCAAAATAGGCACTATCCACGCCGTAGAAGATTGCCGTGGAAGTACACAGAGCCGCAACCGTCGCAGAATGAGATGAAGGCATTCCCCCTGTTTCCGTCATGCGCTCAGGAGCCCAGCGGCGATCTGTGAGCAGAATGAGTATTACCTTGGCTACTTGAGCCGACACCATGGCCAGCAGAGCCGAAAGAATGAGGGGATTGTTCAGCAGTTTCAATTCAAGCTCCTCGGGTGCTTGGCCCGGACAGACAGTCGTTGTAGGCTATAAACGTGAAAAACCCCACAAAACGTCGATTGTCCGCCCTGACGGCGTTTCTCATTGTTGTCGGATGCCTCCATGCAGATGATCCGTACTCCATCATATCCGAATGGAACGCGTCAATCCAGCTTATTTCTACCACAGATTTCAACGCCTGGCCCGGAGTTTCGGGTATCGCTCCGGTTGATGTGTCGACGGCGGCCGGCAGGATCTGGCTGATTTGGCCGGGAAGTATCATCAATCTGAATGAAAAGGGCCGAACTGATGAACAGACTCTTCTCACACTTTTTGCGACCAGGACAGCTCCCTGGGGAAATGAATCGTGGACAGCGCGGAATGGAGTTGTCTGCTCTGATGCTTACTGGCGGGGTTTTACTGACCTCCAGTCTGAGTTTGCCCAACTGAACCTGTTATCAGGAGAAGTGTCGATGAGACCCTGGGGGGGGGACATTCCTGATTCGATCTATCCATCATCCAACGGGAAGATTCTGATTTTCACCGGGATGGACACAGTACTTGCAGGATTTGATACCCGGGAGATTCATATAGACAGTGATATTCCTCCGGTCTCCCTGCTGACAGTCTCCGGAACTGAGCCGCTGGCCGCCTGGAGGGATGGTGAGAGTAACGGCATTCACATAGCCGGTTACGGAAATGATGTGAGTGCTTACCATCGGATAATCAATCTGGAGAAAGACCTGCTGCCTGCTGCTGCCCCATGGAGCATGGGATGGGCCGGAAAATTACTGGTACTCGCCTATCCCGGCAAGCTCTTTGCACTGGATATTCCGGATGAGGGAGACCCTCTTATTTACCAGCTGACAGATCTGAGATTGCCCGACCGCTGGTACAGGATTCGCGGGGATGAAAATCGTTTAGTGGTACAGTCACCTGAAGCCGGTATTCTAGCCCTCATAACTGTGAGGGCAGCTGAGGACGATGTCCAAAATAGTATCCGGCAGGACGATGGAGAGTTTGCAGATCTATTAAGAGTGAATACCCTGAGTGCCGGAGATAATCTGGAGAAATCCGGTTACTTCCGGCAGGCGGAGCGCTACTATGGGTGGGTTCTGCCGTATATCAGGGAATACCGATCCCGTTATCCCCTTGAAGAGATATGGCCTGAACTTGAGTCGGAGATTACCCGCCGGCGTATGACTTTGAGATAAAGCCTGGTTTACGCCTCAGCTTGCCGGGAATCCCCTGCTTGTACGTCCCCTGAGACACATGGCATTATTGACCCATGGCTGATACAGCAATACTATTCGGCGGCCGTTCGGGAGAATATGAAGTCTCCTGTACATCAGCCGCTTCGGTTCTAAAACAACTCAACCCGATTCATCATGCCGTTCTCATCGGTATCAGCCGGGAAGGGATCTGGTACCTTCAATCCCAGCCTTCTCCTGTTCCTGAGACACTCACAGTCAGCGCCGAAGCAGGCAGGAAGGTATCGATTCATCCCGGTGAAGGATTCTTCATGTGTGATGGAGAAAAGTTGAATGTTGATGTCGTTATCCCGGTTCTCCACGGTAGTTTCGGTGAGGACGGAACGATGCAGGGATTGCTGGAAATCGCCAGAATTCCGTATGCAGGCTCCGGTGTATTGGGCAGCGCGGTAAGCATGGACAAAGACATGGCCAAACGTCTCTGGCTTCATGCGGGACTGCCGGTGGTTCCCTGGAGAACATTGTATGCCGGGTCTGATTTACCGGACTCAACTACCCTTGCCGTAGAATTATTCAATGAACTCGGCCGGCCCCTGTTTGTAAAACCTGCCAATGCCGGATCGTCGGTTGGCGTCAGCCGGGTAAAAAACGAGAAGGAACTCAAAAACGCCCTGGATGCCGCCTGG
>JAUUYD010000408.1 GCA_030590585.1 Spirochaeta sp. | reverse complement strand
GCCCTGACCTCTTCAAGAAGCCGAAGCCCCTGATCGGAAGTCAGGCGCCTCTCTGCAGAGAAGATGTTGTATCCCTTTTTTTTAAGCCACCTGTAGCGCGGAGGTAAACTGATATAAGGTTCGGGGTCAATAATCAGTTTTAAAGAAACACCGGCCCACTCGTTTTCTTCGGCATCAAGTATCTGCTGAATATTTTTAACCGTGGGTCCCGAGCCTACAATGAAGGGGTTCTTCAGGGTGACATTGCCGATTTTTACAGATATATCCACATCCTGCTTCTTACTCATTCTGATATTGCCCTTTCATACACGACACTAGCGCCGAGTATCGTTGTTTCGACTTTGATATTGCTGATCTCATTTGCATCACATTCAAGATAATCACTGTCAAGAATCACCATATCTGCCAATTTCCCGGGTTCAATTGAACCTTTTTCGGCTTCTTCACCTGTCGAATAAGCTCCGTTGATCGTATACATCCGCAAGGCACTTTCCCTGCTGATGGATTCCTCAACCGCCATGATTCTCCCGGACTCAGTCTTCCGGGTTACCATTGTTCCAATGGAAAGAAAGTGATTGTATGAGTTGATTGATGTTAATGAGTCGTTTTTCACCATATGATCGGAGCCGCCGGCCAAAATAATTCCCCGATCAATCATTGTTCGTAGTGGAAGAAATTTCTTCAGGTATTTGCTGCCGAGAATATTTTCAATGTATGGTGCGTCTTTGTAGAACCAGGCAATCTGGCACTCTAAAACGATTCCAAGTCTTTTTATTCGATCGATAGTCTGACTATCAACAAAATTCCCATGAATGACCGACCACCGCAGGTCAGCAATTTTTCTGATTGTGTTCGCCGCTTCAAAAGCGGTGAGCAGCATATCCAGACCGCGGTCTCCGGTGCAGTGCGCGGTGAATTTCCGTCCCCTCTTTACAACTGCAAGGGCAATTTCTGTAAGCTGCTCCTGTGTGTAATGCAGAACTCCCCGGAAATCATCCTCCTGAAACCCGAAGAGCCTCTGTGCCCTCTTGCCCCAGGGTTCCCTCATGGCTGCTGTTCCGGTCAGGATTCCGCCATCCAGGAAAATCTTGACCGCTTCAAGAGCAACCACTGAACCAGAAGCACTACTTTCCAGTTCGGAAAGAACATCATCTGCAGACAGCGATTCTTCCTTGAAATTCGGGATCACACAGACATTCACACGAACGGTAAGCCGCTTTTCCCTCTTTAAACGCTGCAATACATCCATCTCCGGCACACCGACCATCCCGTCTGTAACGCCTGTTATTCCAACTGAATTGTATCGATGCAGCAAAGATTCCAATGCCGCGGCATATCCTTGTTCATCAGGTTTACTTTCAGCTTTATAGGATAGAAGCGGGAATATTTCTGTTCGGATAATTCCAGTTGGTTTATTTGTCCCGGGAATCAGGAGAACCCCGGGATGATACATATTGGAAAGAAGCCCCGAGACATCCAGGGCTTTGGTATTAACCATTCCGCTGTGAGTACCATTTAGAAATACGGGGTGTTCCGGTGTTAAGGCATCCAATTCAGTAAGCGATGGATAGGATTGCTCCATGAGTCGTGAAATAAAGAAGAGAGGATGTACGATCCATTCCCCGGGAGGCCGGTTAAACACTTCCTTTTTAATCCAATCAAACAAATCATCTAAAGAACGAATAATCGGAATCTCACCGGACAGTTCACTCAAAGCCGCCCAGGTAGGATGAGCATGTGAATCAATGATTCCGGGAATTACGGTGCGTCCTTCCAGATCCACGAGGACAGTATTTTCATCTGCTGAACGCAGAACCTCTTCGTTCTTGCCTGTACTGAGAACTCTGTCACCTGATATTGATACGGCTTCAACTGTGGAAAAAGCTCCGTCTACAGTGAGAATTTTTCCATTGTGATAAATAATATCAGAACCAGGCTTATTAAGGTTCATCCCGGCCTTCACTGCCGATACAGTTTTTTACAAACAGAATATCCATGATAAATTTTATCTCGCCATGAAACCGATTTCACCATAAATGGGTTTACACAAAAGTGTCAAGTAAATATCATATTTTATGGTCTAAAAAAACGCACTCAGAGTTATTTAACTAAGGAAGTAAAAATGAAAAAGTATAAAGTTGTTGTAACGGATGATCGATACGAAAGTTACAAAGAAGAAAATGATGTTCTTTCTGAATTGGGCATTTCAGTGGAAGTTCATAATTTCACAAACGCAGAAGAAGCAAAAGCCGCTCTCAAGGATGCCGATGCAGTACTGGTGAATCTTTTCCCACTCACAAAAGATATCATTGATTCAATGGAGGGCTGCAAAGTAATCGTCAGGTACGGTGTCGGTTACGACAATGTTGATGTGGACGCGGCAACAGCCAAAGGGATCTGGATGTCCCGGGTTCCGGATTATTCTCTTGAGGATGTTTCTGACCATGCACTGGCACTGCTGCTCAGCAGTGTCCGAAAGATAGCGTATAAAGACCGGCAGGTCCGTAATGGTAAATGGAATCTTCATAAGGATTGGCCGGCATACCGTGTTGCCGGAAAAACCCTCGGTCTTATCGGTTTCGGCGCCATATCCCGAGTACTGTTCCGCAAAATCTCAGGCCTCGGACTGGATAAGATTCTTATTTACGATCCCTATGTCCCGGCCGCCGAAATTAAAAAGCTCGGGGGAACTCCAGCAACCCTGGGCGAAGTTGTAAGCCGGTCTGATTTCATCTCCATTCATGCTCCCCTGACGAAAGAAACCGAAGGCATCATCGGGAGTAAGGATTTTGCCGAAATGAAAGAAAACTGCATTCTGGTGAATACATCCCGGGGACCGCTGATTGATGAGGAGGCTCTCTATCACGCGCTGAAAACCGGCCAGATTGCCGCAGCTGGTATTGATGTCTTTAATTCTGAGCCATTGATTGAAAACAGTCCATTGAGAAATCTGGAAAATATTACTCTTACCGATCATGCCGGCTGGTATTCGGAAGAATCCATCGTTGAATTGAAAACGAAGGTTGCCCAGAACGTTCTTTCCGTATTGAAAGGCGGAAAACCGAATTATCCGGTCAATGAAGTATAGTAAAAAGCTGAACACCAGGAGCCTTGACTGAACACACTATTTTCATAAGTTTGACAACCCCCTCCCCCTTCCAAATACTGAGTGAGATAACAAACAGAAAATAAGGAGCATACACAAATGACAGACACAGCAGTAAAAAGACCGGCCGGATGGCTGATATTCATGGGAATATTGGTAATTCTCGCAGGCTTTCTGGCCATAGGAGCACCCCTGGTTGCGGGAGTCTCCGTCACCATCTTCGTCGGTGCGATGATAATGGTATCCGGAGTCACTCAGCTGATTCACGCATTCAGCCTGAAATTCAAACAGGGTTTGATTGTTAAAATCATTCTGGGACTACTGTCTATAATCGCGGGGTTATTCCTCATGGTTCGCCCCTTGCAGGGTTTGCTG
>JAUUYD010000166.1 GCA_030590585.1 Spirochaeta sp. | reverse complement strand
GTCATCGAGTTTCATCCTGCAGGAACATTATCATTCCACCGACAAAAACATTCCCCGGGTAAATTGCCAATGCCTCGTTAAACCAGGATAAGGCCTGTTCATCACGTTCTTCCATAAAAGCGGCCATGGCGAAACCTCCATAGACATTGAACTCATCCTCTCTGTCGGTGATTCCCCCCCTCAGGATTTTACGGTAAAGAGCCCGGGCTTCATCCGGGTTTCCCCCGTAGGCAACCGGGGAATAAGCAAGGCGGGAGGCCTCCTGTATCTGAGCTTTCACATAGTCCGGATTCAGAGTAAGGGAGGTTTTTACGTTTTTTCTGGCCTTCGGACCGATGGAAAACAGCTGGCCGACATTTCCTAAAAAGAGTATCTGCCCGAGTATCTCCCCAAGAAGGCTGTGAGCTTCCGCCCCCGGTACCAGTTCCAGATAATTTTCGGCTGCAGAGCGGGCATCGCTATAGGCCGCCAGAGCATCTTCACCCTCGGTGTAGTATTTTCGTAGGACAAGGTACCGGCCCCGGCGTAAATCTCCGGCATAGGCCGTCATGGCTTCCCGGGTTTTAACCGCCTGGTAATAACGTCCCAGATAATAGCTGACAAGGGCTTTGCCGCGTTCGGTTTCAGCTTCACTGAGCTTTTCCGATACAATGCCGGTTAGGGTGGATTGATACATTATCCGGATATCAATTTCGTTAAGAGAATGGTTGTAAACGTTGTCCCTGAAAGGGATAACGATGGTATCCGCACTGACCGGCTCAACAGCCGCCGTATCATACGGAACAGCTGTAATGAGAATCAGTGCATAAAACAATACCGGGAAGCCCAAGGGCAGGGTGCCTCGGATATGCATATACTGTAATAAATCCTTTCAATTTCGGATGCGAGATGAAATGCTAACACGGAGTTGAAAGCTTGTCTTTATGTTTCCCGGCGAATCCGGGATTATTCCCAAGCGAATGTCGGGATCGTTCCTCGCTACGCTGCGGTACGACCCTAAATATGAGTGGAATGAATAAGTTCATTCTGTCGGGATCGTTCCTCGGCTCTCGCCTCCGGTACGACCCTTGATCCGAATGAGCGCAGGGAAAGCATGGTGTAATACCCCGCGGCTCTGCCGCGGAAAGGAGTCGCCAAGGGCGACTCCGGGTCCAGGGCTCTGCCCTGGGGTATGATACCATTCATTCTATCGGTCCAATGTATTCTTCAATAACAGCTCGAAAGGCAGTACTGAACTCTTCAGGTGAATCCACCTTGAGGTTACGGTCTTCTTTCAGATGACGGATGTACTCTGCAGGACCACCTTCACGGTATCCGGTTTGTAATAGCGGGGTGAGGTTGCTGTCAAGAAGAAATATTGTTGGATAGCCTTTAACACCGAAGTACTGCTGAAGCAGTTGATTCTGCAGTAACTGATCTTCTGATAATTCAATACTTCGAGGGTAATCCAAAAATACTTTTATCAGATTATCTTCAGCCCAGGCATTAAACTCGGATGTATTCCATACTTCAGAATCCAGCTTCCGGCACCAGACACACCAGTCGGATCCTGTAAAATCAAGCAGAAGCATTTTATCTTCACGCTCTGCCCGGGCTATGCCTTCGGTTATACTCGCGGTCCATCCTGTCGGGGGGTATTCTGCGAAAACCGGTATGGTTATGGTAACAAGAAATAGACTTAATAATAATTTATATCGCATATATGCCTCTCTTAATATACAGTATACACAAATATATTATCATTCTACCATTAAATATTTGATAGATTAATTTCAGAGAGGCTGAGTTTCTATTTTTTTTTATGGGGTTTTCTGGATGCCAGGGAAATTGCACGATCCATTGCGCGCTTCATGGATTTGTAGGATTTGAAATCTTTGTCGTTCCGGGTTATGACAAATCTCTCACTGGCCTTGCCTGTATCGTCACTGTACCATTCCTTGATAACCTTCACATTATTCTCAAATTCTTTCAGCAGATCGCGCATATCGTCCTCCATGATGTGCCATTCCATTCCCGAGCTTTGGTATGGATTATTCTCATTATCGGTAATATACCTTAAAAAAATCACTCCAACTGTAAGCTGCTATGATTTAAAGTTTTCGGAGAGGTAATTTTAAAATTGAGTATTTTTGTAATTACCTTGGTTATTATTATTTTTTCGACTTTAATCTGCCGTAAACTCTCGTCAATTTCATAAGCCTGGCAGCTGTTTCCGAGTTAAAAGATTCTTCGTCGGCTCTCCATATCCAGTTACCACCCAGAGTTCCCGGAGTGTTGAACCGCGCCTCACTGCCAAGCTCCAATATATCCTGAACAGGTATAATTGCAAGGTTGGCTGCAGATGCAATAGCAGTTCTTACCATTGCTGCGGTTACGGCCCCTGATTCTGCTGATGGCGGAAGATTAAGATATGATAATGCCGTTTCTCTGTCATGTTCGGCTGCAGTTGAAAACCATCCGGCGCTTGTATCGTTGTCATGCGTGCCGGTATACACAATACAATTCTTTTCATAATTATGGGGCAGATAGTCATTTTCTTCTGATGAATCAAAGGCAAACTGAAGCACTTTCATACCCGGTAGACCGCATTCATGAATCAGTTCAACCACGTCCTCGGTAATAACACCCAGATCTTCTGCAATAATGGGTAAATCTCCAAGAACTTCCCTTACTTTTGAAAACAACTTACTACCGGGTGCAGGTATCCATTGCCCGTTGATGGCAGTATTTTCGCCGTAAGGAACAGACCAATAGGCTGAGAAACCACGAAAATGATCAATTCTGAGAGCGTCGAACTGCTCAAGCTTGCTCTTCAAAATGGAAATCCACCAGGAGAATCCGTTCTTTTCCATACGCTCCCAGTCGTAAAGAGGATTTCCCCACAATTGACCTGAAGCGCTGAAGTAATCCGGTGGAACACCGGCAAAATTGATTGGATGCCGGCTCTTATCAAGTTGGAACAGTTCGGGATTGGCCCAGCAGTCAGATGAGTCAAATGCAATAAAAATAGGAAGATCACCTATGATATTGATTCCTTTCTGATTGGCCTTTGACTTCAATTCCGACCATTGGCGATAAAACAGGTACTGTACAAAAGAATGGTATTCCAACTCGTCTTCCGAGAGGGCTAATATTTCGCTTAAAGCTGCGGACTCTCTGAATCTGTAAGGGGCTTCCCACTCATCCCAGGACTGCCCGTTATGTCTTGTCTTGAGCACCATGAACAAACAGAAGTCTTCAAGCCAGGGGGCCGCCTCAACGCGGAAATCGTTAAAACCCTCTTCCATCCCCTCAGCCCGGTACCCTGATGAATATCGCTTCCAGGCTTGTTGGAGCGCAGCGTTTTTTAGTGGAATCAGACGGCCGAAATTCACATAATCGTCGGGTAAATCCTGAAGTTGATCAAGATCGGTTTTATTGAGAAGTCCAAGGGACATCAGTTCTTCCAGGTCTATGAGATTCGGATTACCGGCAAAAGCACTGAATCCCTGGTATGGTGAGTCGCCATAACCTGTAGGTGCCAGAGGGCATATCTGCCAGTAACTCTGTCCGGCTTCTTCCATCCAGTTGAGAAATGAGAATGCCATTGTACCGAGGGTTCCGATTCCATGGGGTCCGGGTAATGCTGTTGGATGGAGTAATATTCCACCGGCGCGCTTAAAAAATGCCATAAATGCAACCTTCTTCCAGGAAGAAATATAGAGTGTTCCTCAGCTTGTCTCAAGTCTCTCAAAGTGGTTATGGATATGCAAATAAGTAGATGTCTCCCAATCTTAATGGGTAATTGACAGCTTGATATAACGATACAACGGATCGAATAACATTGACTGAAATGAAATAAAGATTTTTTTATAGAATAAGGCTTAATCGTGCTTGACATATCGATTAAGTAAATATAGTATGCCACTGAAATATTTAAATCCTTATATAAGAAGGATATAAATATTATAGAAATAGTAGGTTATGTATCGATATAAAATAGATTAAATATTCTTGAAGCCGTATATTGTATATTACGACTATTCAAGAATGTTAATTGGGGGGGCATACATGGGAGATGAGTCTCAAACTGCGAATCGCTCAGGTGGTATACAGCGCAGCAGCCGGACACGTACACGGAAAAAAAAGAAAAATCAGATTCCAGTGGGAATCCTTGCATTCCTTCTTATTGCCGCAGTCGGAGTTCTTCTGGCTAAAACAGTTGGAAATAATGTTGCTCTATTCTGGCTGCTGGGCAGTACTTTCGGTTTCATTCTTCAAAGATCCCGGTTTTGTTTTACAGCATCAATGCGCGATCCCTATTTAACGGGAAGTACAAGTCTGACAAAAGCAGTATTAACGGCTTTTGCGCTTACAACAATTGGATTTGCGGCAATCAAGTATGGCGCTTTCGTAAAAGGACTGCCGATTCCGGGGCAGTCATACGTCGTTCCAATCAGTCTGGCAACTGCTGTCGGTGCATTTATGTTTGGTATCGGGATGGTCATTGCCGGAGGTTGTGCTTCGGGAACCCTGATGCGGGTAGGAGAAGGTTTCGGGATGCAAGTACTCTCTTTATTCTTCTTTATTGTCGGATCCCTGCTGGGTGCGGCACATTTCGGTTGGTGGAAACTGAATTTCATCGTTCGCGGCCCCTCAGTCTTTCTACCTGATGTATTTGGATGGGTTGGGGCTGTAGTAATACAGCTAATTATCATTGCTTTGTTGTGGATTGCCGCCGACAAGTGGGCAAAACGCAAGAATGCATCTGGTGGTCATTAAATAGGAGTAAAGATATGAGTAAAGAAGTTGAATTGGATTGTATGGGCGAAGCCTGTCCCGTTCCCCTGATTAAAGCAGAGAAGGCCCTTGTTGGTATGGAAGTCGGTGATGTACTGATTGTGCAGATCGATCATAGCTGTGCCATGAAAAATGTTCCCGAATGGGCTCGTGAGCAGGGACATAATGTCGAGATTGAAGAAGTTGATGATGGTGAATGGGAAGTGATTATCGAGAAGGTTAAATAGCTTCAGACGCTAATAAATAAATATCAGGACTGTGATGTAATGAAAGTATTTGACAAAATTAAATCGGATCCTTATTACAAGGCCTGGCTCAAAGATGCCTGGCCCTATGTTACCGGGGCCATACTCCTGTCTGTTTTCCAGATTGTCTCTTTGGCATCTACGGGAACTCCCTGGGGTGTCTCAGGTACTCTGGCAGATTGGGGTGCATGGTTATACGAACTGGTCGGCGGATCTGTGGACAAGTGGTATTACTTTGCCTCAGATGCGGCTCAGGCGAAATTGGCCGCGGGGCCATTGGTGGATCCGGGTACATTTCGTAATCTGGGACTGATTGCCGGTGCATTATTTGCCACTCTTATTGCCAGCGGGTTCAAGTTTAAAAAAATCAAGACCTGGAAACAGGTTGTCGCAGCTGTGATTGGCGGTTTACTGATGGGTTACGGTGCCAGGATAGGCTTCGGTTGTAACATTGGAGCTCTTTTCAGTGGTATTGCCTCCCTTTCCCTTTCGGGCTGGGTATATGCGGTTTTTCTGTTCCTTGGTGCCATTACCGGCAGTAAATTACTCGTCAAGTACTTCATGTAGAAGAGGTCAATAAAGAAAATGCGAGAAAAAAAAAGAGAACGATACGATGTTGTTATCATTGGTGGCGGTGCCGCGGGTCTTACTGCTGCAATCTACTGCGGCAGGGCCAGGCTGAATACTCTTCTGATAGAGAAGGGACTTGTCGGTGGATTAGCTACTTATACAAATGAGATTGAGAATTTTCCAGGATTTCCCGAAGGAACAACAGGCCTCGGGCTGATGGAAAAGTTTCAGGCCCAGGCCAAGAAATTCGGTGTCAGGTTCAAGGGCACGGATGTGAAAGAAGTTAATTTTGAGGGTGAATGGAAAGAGGTTCATAC
>JAUUYD010000268.1 GCA_030590585.1 Spirochaeta sp. | reverse complement strand
GCCGCTGTCCATTCGGTAGTCGCCACGACTTTCAATTCCTCGGAGCTGAGATTTGTTATTCCGGAGATCAGAAGTCCCAGAGTGAAGATGAATATCATAAAATGTTTTCTCATTATCAATGTTGTTCCTTTCTTTTTAATTGATTCCATATTAATACACAGCCCAATAATCCGGCTCCCAGGAGGGCCGTCGAAGCGCCGACCGGCAGATCGCTGATCAGAGCGATAGCGAATCCCCCTATACCGATAACAAGCCCGATAAAGACGGCGCGGCGATAGAGCCGGGCGAGGCTGTGAGCGGAAACTGAAGCGATAATTGCCGGGATCAGCAGCAGCGCATCCAGCAGCAGAGCACCGATAATCCTCATGGCAAATGCCACAGTGAGGGCCGTAACCATTAAAAGCATGCGCATCACAGCCGTATCATTCACTCCGGCTGTAAAAGCCACATCACGATCGAAAATTACCGCCTGTATGCGTTGGGAAAATATTCGGGAGAAGAGGAGTAAGCCAATACTGAAGAGTATTGTAGCCGCAGTTTCCACTCGGGAGACGGCAAAGAGATTACCCCATAAAAGCCCCATGGCATCCTGCGCGGGGATTTCCGCACCGTAAATCAGCGCCATTGCCCCTCCCAGGCTGGCTACCATCAGAAAGATTGTCGTCAAACCCGCATCCAGGCGCCCTTTGTTCGCCATAAGATCGGCCAACAGTACCAGCAGGATATTCACAACAATCACCACCGGTAACGGAGAGAATCCCAGAGTCAATCCTATGGCACCTCCGAGCATGGCACCATGCATCAGCATGAAACGATATGGAAGGAGGTTCAGGCGGATTATCCACACTCCGGCCACAGGGAATGCGGCAGCGGCGGCAATAAGTACAAACAATCCCCGCAGAATAGGAGGGTAGCTGAGCATGGTTAACAAAGATGTCCTCCATCCAGGTGGAATTGATTCCATCGATCCGGAGAGAAGAGCTTCTCATCATGAGTAACGATGAGTATTGTTTTTCCTGCATCCGACAACTCTTCAGCGAGTACCATCAGTCTTTCACGGCTTTCGCTGTCCAGTGCCGAGGCCGGTTCATCCAGGAGGAGAAGATCGGCTCCCTGGGCCAGACAGCGGGAAATGGAGATTCTCTGCCTCTCCCCGCCTGATAATCGGTGAAAACAACGGTCGGCCAGATGCATCGCGCCGGCCATATCCAGGGCATCTTCAATCAGTTTCTTTCTCTCTTTGCGGCCTATGGAACGCCCGGATAGACCGACAGCCGTAACTTCCCTTGCGGCAACTGGAAAGCGGTGGAGTACCCCCTCCTGAGGAACCCAGGCAGCTGAATGCCGCATGGACTTCCAGCTCCGGGAACCTACGATCTGGTTATGGAGTCGGATGGTTCCTGATGTAAGGGGCATCAGGCCCAGAACAGCTTTGATAAGGGATGTTTTCCCCGAACCGTTAACGCCCCGTATAACAAGGCGGTCACCGGCCTTCATCAGCAGCGAAATATTCTGCAGTACTGCCCGGCCTCCGCGCATTACAGTAACGTTTTCAATTTTCAGCATGCCTGGTTTATTCCTTAAGCTCTAACAGTCAACAACCACATCCAAAGGATGTGGTTTGGTGGGTTGCGCCCCCAGAGGGGGCTTATGGTGCTGCAAAAGCCGCCGAATTAAACTGGATAAGGATAAAGGCAGAGCCTTTCCTTCACCGGCACCAAATGAGGCGGCTTCCGCTTTAGTGAAACATACTTGTTTACACTGGATTGTAATAGACGAGAATGTAACTTACGTCGCCAGAGGTCAGCAAAGTTAATAAAAATTTGAAAGAGAGTCTTGATATAATACTAAAATAGTAATATATAAATACTAGATAGTAATTTTGGAGGATTTTTATGACCGCATTACTCAGTGTTACAGATAAAGCCAAAGATCAGCTTCATAATCTCGATGTTAATCAGGAGAGTTTTCTACGCCTCTGGGTGGGGGAGGGCGGCTGCTCGGGCATGTCCTATCAGGCTGTCATTGATGACAACCCAACAGCGCTGGATGTCATTCTTTATCAGGATGATGCTATTAAGATTGTTTCGGATAACAGCAGCAAGGTTTATCTGGAAGGTATTACCATTGATTACGAGGATGATCTGGTAAAATCAGGTTTTCGTTTCATAAACCCCAACGCCGTGAAAACCTGCGGCTGCGGCGGCAGCTTTCAGGCCTGACGACATGAGTGTTCTGAATATTCAGGAGCAGCTCACCGGGGGTGAATCAATATACTGTATCAACGAAGCCCAGATGACCCGAACCCGTAATCTGATGGACGGCAGCAATGAAACCGGCAGGCGTATGCGGGAAATCCTGGAGGATCTGGAGGACCGTCTGAATCGAAATGAACTGGCGGCGCTTTCGTTCCGCATTATTGAGCGATTGAACAAATAAGAAGCCATTTGCCTCATTCCGGGTTGAATGCATATATTAGGTAAACCATGTCAAACAAAATTAGTGAAGAAAAAGTTATGGCCTCACTGGCCACAGTAAACGATCCGGAACTGCATAAAGACCTTGTGTCTCTGGGGTTCATAGAAAACCTTGAGATATCCGGGAATGATGTTTCCTTTTCCGTGATGCTCACTACACCGGCCTGTCCGTTGAAAGATACAATCAAAAATGATTGTGAAATGGCTCTCAAGCGGGATATTCCCGAAATCGGGGCCATTAATCTGAAATTTGGCGCCCGGGTACGAGGGGATGCTAAACTCAGCGCCAAAGCTGAGCTTCCTTTTAAAAACGTCATTGCCGTCGGCGCCGGCAAGGGCGGTGTGGGAAAATCCACTGTAGCCGTAAATCTGGCTGTTGCTCTTGCGGCAGCCGGTGCTTCGGTGGGGCTGCTTGATGCCGATATCTATGGTCCTAATATTCCATCTCTCATGGGTGTCGTTGAACCTCCGGTTCAGGATGGTGAGAAGCTGGTACCGGTGAAGAAATACGGAATTGAAATGATCAGTATGGGCTTTCTTATTCCCGCCGATCAGGCTCTGGTGTGGCGGGGGCCCATGATTCACAGTACGCTTAATCAGCTGGTGAGTGAAGTTGCCTGGAGTGATCTGGACTATCTGGTGGTCGATCTTCCCCCTGGAACGGGAGACGCCCAGATGAGTCTGGCTCAGCAGCTGCCTCTTACAGGTGCTGTTGTGGTAACTACTCCTCAGATCGTGTCGGTCAGTGATACCCGCAGGGGAATTGACGCGTTTCGGAAACTGGAAGTGCCCATACTCGGTATTGTTGAGAACATGGCCGGACCTATTTTTGGATCAGGAGCCGGAGAATCAGTGGCCGGGGAGCTGAAGGTTCCTTTCCTGGGCCGTCTGCCTCTGGATGCCGCAGTGTCTCAGGCCGGAGAAGCCGGTAGACCGCTGCTGCTTGATGACGATAAGAGTGAGGCTGCCAGGGCTTTTATAGAGTTAACCGGAAAAGTAGCTTCAGGCATCAGCGTACTTCAGGGTTAGTTAGAAAGAGAGGCCTTTTCTTTTGATATACCTTTCTGTCACCGGTTTTATGGAATAGGTCCCTTCAACCGCGACGGATTGGTGGAACTCATCAACGGTCTGTGTGTGGTAGTAGCCGTAATAAAGTGCGTCACGCAATGATGAATTACTCCTGAACCACGACTCGTGGCGGATCAGGGTATAAGGAATCCCGCCTACGGTATGAGTGTGAAAATAGATTATCTGTTTACCGTGGGAAGTGTTCTCCTCCATATAAACAAATTCGATAATTTTATTTTCCGTATCCAGAGTCTCAATTTGGAAAGCCACAGGGATATGGATGTAATCCTCCAGGAACAGATTGATGAATATAATCTGCCCTTTGTTAACGCCGGGTATATCTGAATCACCTGTTGTGTACAGTGTTTTAACTAATGGATCATACATGGTGTCGAAATTCGCTATGGGCCCGTGCCAGAATCTTTTTAGTGATACTTCGGTGTACATCGACCATATGAAACTCATATCTTTTTCAATTTCATAGTAGCGGATATGCCTGTTGAAATCTGAAAGATTACCGGTATCACAGGGAAGCATATTTTCTATTTCGGAAATTGTGTAATTTACTGTTTCAAAATTGCTGGCACAGGAAGCGAGCAGAAGTATATAAAGGGGCAGTAAAAGCTTCTTCACTAAGTTTTCTCCGGGATGAGACAGTCTATTACTGTTTTACTTGAAAAATCAAATCCTTCAGGAAAGTTTCCAGAATAAGGGATAAATTAACAAGGAAGGAAAACGGATGAACAGACTTCCGGATCTGAGTGACATATTGAATGATTGGCAATACGATGAGGAGAACAACGTCCGTTTTTTTCAAGCGGAAGATGGAAGAGATCTTATGCAGATTCGGCAGCCTATGGGGATAGAGCAGTACAACCTTGATGGGCGCCCGGATGGTCAAAAACCCGATGGAGAAGAGAATTTTCTCAATATTTACCTGAAGAAAAAAAATAAAGAGGAAAAATCCGGTGGAATGCTGATTCTGGACGATGGTGATTTCCGTCAACTTCGGGACGAAGG
>JAUUYD010000464.1 GCA_030590585.1 Spirochaeta sp. | reverse complement strand
GCGGGAACAGATGCCCCAATCTTCGAGGGTATTTTTCATGCCGTTTCGGCTTTCTGTAATGCCGGGTTTTCCTTGTTCCATAACGGGATGATTCCCTTCCGCTCCAATCTTCTGGTAAATCTAACCCTGATGGGGCTGATCATAATCGGTGGAATTGGATTTATGGTGATTCGGGATATCCGCCGAAAATTCAGGGACTGGACCCGGCCTCTGTTATTTCATACCCGTATCATGATACTTGCGGTACCTGTATTCATCATTGTTGGATTTACAGGGTATCTTCTTTTGGATACGGGTGTTTTTTCCAAGCTTCCTCCTGGTGAACGGATTTTGGCGGCAATGTTTCAATCTGTAACAAGCAGAACTGCCGGTTTCAACACAATCGATCAAGCTTCCTTATCCATGACATCCAGATGGCTGACCTTGATGCTGATGTTGATTGGCGGCGGTTCAGGATCAACAGCTGGAGGAATCAAGGTTTCCACAGCGTTCATTCTTTTTATTGTTCTGTTCCGTGGTGTAAATGAAAGGGGTGATATCAGGATTTTGCGTCGTCGCATCAGTTCTGTTGATGTCAGCCGTGCTGCAATGTTTTTTTTAAAAGCAATTTCATTGCTGTTTGTCAGCATTCTGCTTCTTGGTATATTTGAACACCCTGATATCAGCGGTTTTTCTGCATCGGAGCTTGTATTTGAAAGTGTCTCTGCTCTGGGTACCGTGGGCTTGTCTATGGGTATCACTTCCAGGCTGACTCTTGCTGGAAAACTGGTGATTGCAGCAACGATGTTTGCCGGCAGAGTAGGTTTATTTTCTCTGGTAATTCGCATGGTACGGGATCGTGCCGACGCACTTATAGAATATCCAAAAGGTGAGGTATTGATAGGATGAAACAATATGCTGTAATCGGGGCCAGTACTTTTGGTAAACGGATTCTCGAGGAACTGATTCTCATGGATTGTGAGATAATCCTCATAGATAAAGATCCTGATATTATCGAGTATTTTAAAAATGATGTTACCGCGGCATATATTGCCAATGTCATTAATGAAGAAACGGTTACCAGGCTTATCCCCGCGGATATCGATGCAGTCGTAATCGATCTTGGAGATAAGATAGAGGCTTCCATTCTCGTTACCCAATATCTGGGTAAGCTTGGCGTTTCCAATATCATTGTCAAAGCTGAAACGGATCAGCATGGGGAAATACTCACCATTGTTGGTGCCGATCATGTTGTATTTCCGAATATAGAAGCGGCAAAGCGTGTGACACCACTTCTCGTATCGGATATTCTCTTTAACTATCTGGCCATTTCAGGCGGGCTTGTGCTTGCCGAAACCGGGGTACCTGAGGGCTTGGATGGGCATACACTGATAGAATCCGATATCAGGAAATTAAAAGGCATCAATGTTGTGGCCTTTCGGAAGGGAGGTCAGGGTGAATACCAATTCTTCAACTCTGAATATCGACTTCAGGACGACGATATCCTGCTTATATGCGGCAATGAAGATAATGTTGCGGCCTTTACCGGCAAAGATAAGGCAAGTCGGAAACATGGGATCGGCAGACTTTTCAATCTGATGTTCAACAACAGGAATCCTGCCTCTGGTCAGTCATCATAAAGCAATCGAAGATAATCGATACGGCCGAAAGCTTTTTCCACCGATTCTCTGATCTTCAAAGGTGACGGTGTTGCTGTCCTTGATCCGAATCCTGAAAGGAGGTCTGTAAATCCCCTTATGAAAACGCCTTCTCCATACTGAGCTTCGATGGTACGATCCATTTCAGGGGCCTTTGCCTTCAGGGTTCGGCCGGCAGATTCCAATAATTCCCGGTTGAGGAATCGAGCTCTTTCAATCCAGTCAGCATCATCACGTGCCAGCTTCAAAATATCCAGCTGATCTTCCACCTTGAGATATGACATATCAATCCCGCCGCCGGCTGCCAGTTTTGATACGGCTGAGGTCATGGATTTAACTGATTTATCAGGAAGGGAATTCTCTATTTTGTGAATCTTCTCCATGTATGCGGTTTGAGTTCTTTGAGTCAGTTCTTCTGTTGCCGGGATGCGGAAATCCGCCCAGAATCGTCTGGGATAATCGCCAAAAAGATTCAAAACTCCGTCCAGAATATCCAGATACCTTGCCAGGAGCGGTTTCTTCCAGTGTAGCGCGTTGATAAACAGATACCCGAACCCTTCCTGAACAGAAGTGGATATCACTGCATCACAGGATGATGCCAGGTTGGAATAGCTGAGCCTGTTGTCACCAGTTGCCTCAGGGCACCATACACCAGGTATCAATCCATCTTTGAATGCTTCGGCAATCAGGTCTGAGTAGCCCTTTTCCTGGGCGGAAACACCTGGCAGAGTAACAATGAGATTGGCCGGTTCCTCAAGCAGCCTTGCCAGAAGAGCCGCTTCCATAACGTTCTTCCGCCTGATGGCTCTTACCGGATAGAGCAGTAAGGGGGCACCTGGTATATAACCGGGATTATCTTCAATACACAGTTCCTCCAAAGCCTCTTTCAAACCCGTCGTATCAGTTGGGGCAAGGGGTGACAGGGGTACCGGATTTGTGAGCAATGAAACGGAGTCTTCCAAACCCGCATCCGAGAGAATACGCCGGTCTCTTTCATTTATCACGGCGTATCTGATTCGCGGTCCCGATGGGTATGGAGGTTCTTTTATCGCCATATCAAGCCGATTAAGATTTTCAAACCGCCCGCACTCCGGAAAATCATGAATATGAAAAAGCATATCCCTGGTTCCGAGTTTGGCAACTTTCATTAATGCGGCGGTAAATGCCGGATTCTTTCCCAGATGATAGTTATGAACCCACCAGAGTGTATTTTCGTCGTAACGTGCGATGAGTCTTGACGCAAGCTGGTCAGCATCAGGATCGCTGCCACTTTCCTTATAGGCAATCTCGCTTAACACATCCAGGCGGATTTTATCTCCTGTTTCACGATTGAACCCATCCCTGATTCGTTCAAGAATGTGTTCAGTTCCGTCTTCTTCACCGCTTACCAATCGAATT
>JAUUYD010000378.1 GCA_030590585.1 Spirochaeta sp. | reverse complement strand
CGATTTCAGTGCAAATCAAAACATATGGTGCACTGGGATCACAAATTTGCAAGGAGGAGTTATGTAAAAAAAACTCATCGTTATCGTACTGGTCCTTATGGTACCGGCTGGCTTTCTGTTCGCAAACGGCGGAAGTGATGCGGAATCGTCAAATCTGATGGTGATTATCACCCCGGATAAGGATAATACGTTCTTCACGGCGGAAGCGGATGCAGCTAAAGCCATGGCTGAGTCTCTGGGTTATGAAACGCTGATGGTGGTCCATGGCGACGATCCGAACACGGAGAGTGATATCATCGATACCGCTATATCCCAGAAGGCTGTTGCAATCATTATTGACATCGCCAATGCGGATGCATCACCCAATAATCTGCGCCGTGCGACAGATGCCGGTATTCCGGTTTTCTGCATGGACCGTGAGATTAACGTTGCCGGTATTGCCAAGGCACAGCTTATTTCCGACAACTTCCAGGGTGCTCAACTCGGCGGAGAATACTTCGTTGAATTGATGGGTGAAAAAGGAAACTGGGTTGAGTTGGTCGGCAAAGAGTCCGATACCAACGCTGGTGTCCGATCCCAGGGGTATCACTCAATCATCGATCAGTATCCCGACATGAAGATGGTAGCCCGGGAAACCGCTAACTGGAGCCAAACAGAAGCATTCTCCGATGTTGAATCGATCCTTCAGGCAAATCCGGATGTCAAAGGTATAATCTGCGGTAACGATACAATGGCACTTGGTGCTCAGGCCGCTGCTGAAGCCGCCGGTAAGGGTGACATTATCGTTATGGGATTTGACGGAAACGACAATGTGCTGGATTCCATGCTTCAGGGCAAAATTGCCGGTACTGTCATGCAGCCCAATGCACTTAATGCTGAAATGGCCGTCCAGCTTGCAGACAAATTCATCAAGACCGGTTCCACCGGCATGGATCAGGAGAAGATTCTCAATGGCTGCTTCCTGATTAAACCCTCCGACGCCAACAAGTGGCGGGGATTCAAGAAACTGTAACCGACATACATACATTAAATCATTTGGGTTATAGTTGAGTGTGGGAGTTCCGCCTCTCGGGGCAGGGCTCCCTTCTTATATCCGGCATATATCCGGATCATTTGGGGGAAACATCGATGCGGAGATATTCAGGACCTCTTTTCATTATTACAGTCATACTATGCACCTTATTCATAAGCGCTTGTACGGTTGTGAAAATCGGCGAGGAAGAAACCGCAGGTGATGGTGAGTACTCTACCTGGACAAAAACCGGTACGGGGTTTCAGGCCCATGAATACGTCGATTCGATTTGGGAAGACAAGCTGTTGCCAATTTACCAAGAGCAAGCCGTAGATTACTTAACTCTGATGACAGCACTTCAGGAGAATCGACAAGCAGGTATCGATCAATATGGTCTCACCCGACAGACAGGGGAGCCCTTTTATATATTCAAGGTACGAGGAACGGCCCGTGTAATGGAATTTGACGACAGTTCCAGAAACGGAGTTATTCGCGTTGACCACGAACCTGAGGATGGTGTGGCTGATGCCGTACTGCAGGTTGGACCGGTTCTTCGAGGTACGGCAATCAGGGACTCGGTAGAGTTCATCCGATTTACGGACATCGGTAATCAACTGCAATTTGCCGAACTGGCCAAAGAGCTGAACAACAGGATGAGAGTTGACTCGATAGATCAGATAAACCTTGAGAATATTGAAGGGAAGCGAATCATGTTTCTCGGAGCTTTCAGACTCGAAAAGGATCAGAAACTGGAAGAGGTGGTTGTAACTCCCCTGGTACTGGATCTTGTCGATGGAGAATAATTCGCGGCTCGTCCTGGAGGCGAATGGAATCAGGAAAGTATATCCCGGAACCATTGCGCTTCAAGATGTCGATTTCAAGGTATACAGTGGTAGTGTAAACGCCCTTGTTGGAGAAAACGGCGCCGGAAAATCCACCCTTATGAAGATCATCGCTGGTATTGAAAGCCCGAGCGCCGGTGAAATGCTCTTATATGACGATAACGGGAAGTCTGAGAAGATTACTTTTAATTCAATCAGGGATGCGGTGGGGAAAGGTATCGGTATCGTACACCAGGAGCTCAATCTGTTCAGTGACCTTGATGTTGCCGAGAACATCTTCATGAATAAAGAACGGACGAAGTACGGGAATCTATACATCGATCATGCAGCACAGATGAAAGAAGCCCGCAAAGTCCTCAAGAAACTGGGACAGGATATAGATCCGGGCACAGCAGTTCGAGATCTTCGTCTGGGCCAACAGCAAATTGTCGAAATCGCAAAAACAATGATCGATGAACCCCGGATACTTATCATGGATGAACCGACATCGTCCTTGAGCATACCCGAGGTTAAAGTCCTGTTCAGCGTGATGGAAGACCTGAAGAATCACGGTGTTGCCATCGTTTATATTTCACACCGTCTTGAAGAGATTAAGGAAATCGGCGATTACATCACGATACTCCGGGACTCACGGCTTATCCACTTCGGCCTGGTGAAAGATATCGAAATGTCCGACATCATCGAAAAGATGGTTGGACGTGATCCCAAAAAATTCTTCAGCGGCCAGGCACATGAAATAGGACAGGAACTGCTCAGTGTCAAAGATATGACCCTTCCCAGGTATGGCGGCGGTTTTACCCTGGACAAGGTTTCATTCAAAGTGCGCAAGGGTGAGGTGCTTGGAATCTATGGGCTTATGGGGGCCGGTCGAACCGAGCTGCTGGAAAGTCTGATGGGCGGCATGGATAATGCCGCCGGCGAAATATGGCTGGAAGGCCGGCGTATCGACAAAATGGATATGAAGGATCGTCTTGAGGCCGGCCTTGTTCTGATTCCCGAGGAGAGACAGCGTGAGGGACTCTTTCTCAATCTTTCAGTTGAAAAAAATCTCACAATGTCCAGCATCGGTAAGTACACAAAGTGGTTTCACATCTTAAAAAACCGTGAATCTGAAAGTGTCAAGGAGATGATTAAGGCCATCAGCATACGTGTCGCAGCCCCTGATATTTCCATCAGAGCTCTCAGCGGAGGCAATCAGCAGAAAGTTGTTATCGGTAAGGCGCTGCTTACCAACCCGAAGATTCTATTGATGGATGAGCCCACCCGCGGTATCGACGTCGGTGCAAAATCCGATGTTTTTGAAATAGTTAATTCCATGGCGAAGAGAGGTTTCGGAATCATACTGGTTTCTTCAGAACTTGAGGAAGTGTACTCTATGTCGGATCGTATCCTCGTCCTTTCCAAGGGAAAAGTGACCGCCGAATTCAACAGATCCGAAGCCAATGAGGAACAGATTCGTAAAGCCTCGGAAATCGGGCACGGCATAGCAGCCTCAGCCTAATGAAGAAAGAGAGACAATCAATGACAGAAATTACAGATAAAAAGCGGGTTAACAGTCCCTCCCTGGGAATGATACTCCTGAAGCTTCGTTCGTTAATCGCCTTTTTCGGCGTTTTTATTGTCTTTGCGATCATCGCCCCGAATTTTCTGACAGCCGGCAATCTTATATCAATGGCTAAACATTCGGCGATCTGGGCAATTCTGGCCATGGGGATGACTTATGTGATCATTGGAGGAGGTATCGACCTTTCGGTCGGTTCCATTGCCGGTCTGTGCGGGATGCTGGCCGGTGGGCTGATTATCGAAGGGCTGCGCCTTCAGATGTTCGGTGTAAT
>JAUUYD010000103.1 GCA_030590585.1 Spirochaeta sp. | reverse complement strand
CCCTGTTTGTCGACTTCCCGGTCGTAATTCACCAGGTCCATTTTGTTCACAAGAACACACCTCTGTTTGATACCCAGCATTGATAGCAGGTATCCATGACGGCGGGAGTTTTCCTGAACACCCTCGTCGGCATCAATACAGAGAAAGGCCGCTTCGGCCCGGGCTGCTCCGGTAACCATATTCTTCAAAAATTCAATATGACCCGGGGCATCGATTATGATGTAGTTCCGCTTCTGAGTCTTGAAAAACACCCGGGCTGAATCAATGGTGATTCCCTGGCTCTGTTCATCCTTGAGAGCATCAAGTAAAAAGGCATATTCAAAAGGTTTGGAATTTCGGGCACAATTGGCTTTCACCTGTTCCAGTTTGCCGTCGGGCAGGCTTCCGGTGTCCGCCATCAAACGACCGATAACGGTACTCTTTCCATGATCCACATGTCCTGTAATCACGACATTCATATTTTCGGTCATGCTACATGTACCCCTCGCGCCGCAGGGTTTCAAGGCCGCCGCCGTCTTCCTTGTCCTGAGCCCGGCCGGATCGTTCGGCAATATTGGCAAATTTTCCGGATTTCAGCTCCGTGATAATTTCAGAAACGTTCTTTGCCGTAGATTCCACCGAATGGGTACACGGGCCACAACCCAGGGAGCGGTAGCGAATACCCTCGCCCTGATCGTAGTACAGCGAAACTGTCGGGATTTTTTCTCTTTCTATGTATTCCCAGATATTTGTCTCGGTCCAATCCAAAAGGGGATGTATCCGGACATGAGTACCGGGGGCAAAGTCAGTTTTAAACTGATTCCAGAACTCCGGAGGCTGATCCCCCACATCCCAGGTATTTTCAGTATCCCGGGGAGAAAAGTACCGCTCTTTAGACCGGGATCCCTCCTCATCAGAACGCACCCCGACAATAACGCCGGTATAGGCCTCGATATCCTTGTCCACCTGGTATTCATCAGCTTCATGATTGAACCGGTAACGGGTCCAGTCCCCGTTCAGGGTATGCTTCAAGGCCTCGGCTTTTAAAAGACGGCAGCAGGTAATCCTGTCAACATTTCCATCCGGGAAAGTCTGTTTAGCATCAAGAGCCGCTTTATTCTCTCCATAAACCATCGGGAGTTTCCACTCCCGGGTGAGACGATCGCGGTATTCAATCATCTCTGGGATTTTGTAATGTGTATCGATATGAACAAGGGGAAATGGTACATGTCCGTAAAAAGCTTTACGAGCAAGCCAGAGAAGAACCGTAGAGTCCTTTCCGATCGACCACAACATGCACATATTCCGGAAATTCGCGTAAGCCTCTCGCAAAATGTGAATGCCGAGACTTTCTAACTGTGTAATTTGATCCATAGATTTAGAATGCTGCCTGAGCGTCCTTTGATGTGGAATCAGTTTCGAGGTTAAACCAATTCTTTTATTTTCCTTTGATAGTTTACTTATGAATAAAAAGAAAGGGAACCCCGTACAGCGTGATCAGGAAAGGGTTCAGACAGGGCCGACCTTACTTTCAGTCTTTAATGATTCAGGCTATACCACGGGAATATTCGGGGCATATTGCGGTGGAGTCAAGTAGAGAAAATCACCATTGAAAGCACTCGAATCTGACAGAAAAGACAATTCTTCCCTGGAAACATCAAATAACCGTTCATCCGCGTACAAAGGAAGGGACAGACGGTGTATGAGAGTTAAACCATCTCCAAAGGGTAACGTTCTGTTCTTTTTTGAAGCCATACCACGTAAATTACCAAACTCAAGCCTGACAAAAGGCTTACCCTCATTGTCAATTTCAACAATTCCCCGGCGGGGAGGATTGCTTTGAAGAAGGTCACCTAACCAGGCAGCAGCACTGTAGTCAGATTCTCCGACAAATTCCCGAATGAGAATTTCGGCATCAAAAGGATCTACGGCAACAGAGAGAAAATTACCGCTCACGGGATCGTCAAATACAATTACCGGCGATCCGCTCCGCCCTTCAAGTGCCACTCCGATGATACGTACCACACATTTTTTATATATAAGAGACATCACAATGAAATATATCGCGGGTCCTGTGAAAAACAATGTAAGACGCCCCTGAAAAGTTCAGTGGGCGTTTTGTAAGTTGACACCCATTAAAGCGAATCATAAAATTGAGTCACTTCAGGTGGTATCGTTATAATGTCCGAGTTCCTGCATGATTCCGAATTTCAGAATATCCGGGATTATATTTATTCTGAAAGTGGAATCCATTTTTCGGAATCCAACCGCTCCATACTGGAAAGCCGCCTCAAAGAACGGCTTAGAACTCTGGATACCGATTCCCCAGCAGCATATCTGGTCCTGTTAAAAAAAGATAAAGATGAAACCAGATACTTTCTCGATGCCATTACAACAAATTTAACCAGATTTTTCAGAAACCAAGCCCACTACGACACCTTTATAAACCATGTAATCCCTGACATGATAGAGCTCAAGAAACAAAGTGGAAATCATAAAATTCGAATCTGGAGTGCCGGTTGTTCTACCGGAGAGGAACCTTATACAAATGCCATAGTGCTTAAGGAACACCTTCCTCCAAATTGGGATATCGAAGTACTTGCTTCAGATTTAAGCCTGAAATCCCTGATGAAAGCGAAAGAAGGCTACTACCCAGCAAGCCGGGTAAACGGAATTCCGAAAAATTACCTCACGAAATATTTTGATGAAAAAAACGAAGGATACCAGGTAAAGGAATCCATACGTAAGCTTGTCAAATTCGATTACCACAACTTGAAGTTTAACAGTGGACAAAAAAACCTCAATATCGTCTTCTGCCGAAATGTCCTGATATATTTTGATGAGGCAGCTCAGAAAAATGTCATCGAAAATTTCTGGGATGCCATGGCCGTGCATTCATATCTTTTCATCGGACATTCCGAGTCGCTGTTTGGAATGAACACCAAATTCGAGTTCATCAAAACCGACTGGGCCTGTTTATACGGAAAACAGATAGGGTAGGAGAAAGTCATTTGGAACCAGTTACAGTACTTATTGTTGATGATTCAGCCCTGATGCGTAATTTAATCAGGCGTATGCTCGAAACCGATAAGGGCATCAAGGTTGTCGGGACAGCCATGAACGGCCAATTTGCCTTAAGAAAAACCCTGGCCCTGAATCCGGATGTTATTGTTCTTGATCTGGAGATGCCGGAACTCGACGGCATCGGATTCCTCAAGAAACGCCGTGAAAACAACTGGGAGATACCGGTAGTTATACTTTCAGCCGTCGCGAAGAAGGGAGCTGAAATTACCATGAAAGCCCTTTCTCTCGGGGCATCAGATTTTGTTACCAAACCCTCAGGCGGCACAGCGGAATCCAACCATGAGACAGCTGCTCAACTGACCGGTATGGTGAAGGGATACGGAGGTACATACCGGAAAAAGAAAGAAAAGACACAAGTTGTTAAGAACTTCTCCAAACCGGTCTCTGTAGAGCCGGTTATGAAAACCTCCCCGGCAAAAAGAACGACCGACTGGCCTGAACTGACACCTCAACGCCAGGCGGCCTCACCGGAAATCATTGCCATAGGTATTTCCACCGGCGGTCCGAACGCCCTGCGCCAAGTCTTTGCCGGCATCTCCGGAAATCTCAAAGTACCTGTCGTTGTCGTTCAGCACATGCCTGCAGGATTCACAAGAGAGTTCGCCAACAGTCTGGATAAAATATGTCCTCTGGAGGTAAAAGAAGCTGCCGATGGCGACCTTATAAAACCCGGCCGAATCCTCATTGCCCCGGGGAATAAGCATCTGAAAGTTGAGAAAAAAAGCCTGGCGGCCGTAGCTCATGTTATGGATGGAGAAAATGTCAACGGACATAAACCCTCTGCAGGAGTGCTGTTTGACTCAGTTGCCGAACAGTACGGCAATGCATCGCTGGCCATCATCATGACAGGAATGGGAAGGGACGGATCACGGGAGATTGGGGAAATCTACAAAGAAGGCGGTATTACCGTCGCCCAGGATGAAGAAAGCTCAGTCGTTTTCGGCATGCCCCGGGTAGCGATAGAACACAATTACATTACTCAGGTGGTTTCCCTGGACGGAATGGCTGAAGCAATCAATCGCTTAACCGAGGTTTAATACTGGTTCAGCCGCAGGATTTACAGCTCCCGCAGCCTTCAGGATTAAGACGGCATTCAAGAAGCTCGGCAGGTGTTAATACCCGGGTTATCTCCGGAGCAGAGGATAAAGACTCACCGCCCTTCATCATGTATTTCCTAATCAGAGCCCCCAGAGGCAAGCCCGCCAGCAAGGAACCAAAGCCCACCAGAAAACTGATGCCCTCATCACTCCCCGGAATAAAACGGGAAGCCAGACCATAACCCGTGGGAAAAAGCATCAGAGGTAATAAGAAGGTAATCGCAGAGGAGAGCACAGTTCGCCCCGGAGGCAGAAAAATCTCCACCGTATCGCCCTCTGTTAATTCCAGACCTGACGGATTATTCACCGAATAGGAACGCTCACTTACACCCCAGAACCTACGGGAAGAGGAAGCCTTGGCCGAAGAAATATCATTGTTCTTCACCAGAAGATTATTTCCGGTGCTGACTATCATTGCCGTTCGTGTCATCCGGCACCTCCATGCATGGAATATCCAAGGTATCAATCGTCCTGGTCTTCCCATTTTTATCTATATCCAAAAGGACCCCCTGAAGGCGTAAATCCCCCCAGCCGTCCTTCGATCTTTCAGGTATCCTGCTCTGAAGAATACGTATCTCAGTCTCGCTGTCCATGCCATACACCGATCCCCTACTCCCCGTCCGTCCGGTATCGGTAATAACAGCCGTCCCTCCCGGAAAAATATCGGCATCAGCCGTCTGGCATCGAGTCCCGGTTCCCAGCATCGCCGAAACCAGCCCATCGGAATGGAAAGCCATAGTCCGCCGCTCAGCGGTGGTCGCGGCATGAAAATTCAGAATAATGACATTCGTCCGTTCACGTATCTTCCGTACAATCTCCGGCAGATATGTAAAAGGATTATTCCCATGGGTTCGGGAATATCCCGACTGACCCAGCATACAGATTACCCCGATATCACCCACCGGTGTGTCATAGATACCCCAGCCCCGCCCTGGAATCCCCGGCGGCAGATTCGCCGGTCTTAGAATCCACGGAGCCCTGGGCAGGTATTCCACAATATCTTTCTTGTAGTAAATGCATTCCCCGCCGGTGAGCACCCGGATTCCCTTCTTGCGCAGGGTAATAGCATGATTCTTTCCCAGACCGAATCCGCCAGTGGCACCATTCGCATTGGCAATAACGAAATCAACCTCCCGCCTGGAAACAAGGTCTTTCAAAAGATGTTTCAAAGTGAAGTGGCCGGCCTTGCCCACAATCTCGCCGATAAAAAGAACCCGCATGAGGCATACCATAAACATCATGAGCCTTCAGGGCAAGTTCTTGTTTCTTTTTTAATTGACCTCTGGGCGCCGCCATATCCATGCCGCCCCAAATTCAGAAGGAGACGATTGTCACATCCGTTTGGGAGAAATCATTTCCCTTGAACAGCAGAGGCTCTCCGGTGGACAGGCAGAGACCGTAAGTGCAGCAATCCCCGAAATTCAGCCCCGCCGGATGCCGGCCTTTCCCATACCGCCGCCAGCCTTCAAAGGCCAGAACAGATTGATCGTGGGTAAAGGGTATAATCTCACAGTTCAGTTTGTAGAGCAGCAATTCCAGCTCCCTTGCCCCGTCATCACCGAGCCTGCTGGTAACAATAATAGAAGCCACCAGTTCCGAACTCGCCGACATCAGCCTGGAATTATCATGGTGAATGGCTTTCACAAAGCTTACAGCCTCTACTTCACCGAGTAGAATCGCCATGATAGCCGAAGTATCAATTACCATCGAAGAGACCCGTTTCATCGTAACCCAGGATTTCATCCTCCGAGCGTGAGTCCAGTACCCTGAGCCTGCTGCACCGTTCAGATATTTCCATAATTTCCCGGACAAACGCACTTTGAGCAAATCGCACAGGTACCTTACGGCGTTTCTCTTTCAATGCTTCAGTCACAATCTGAGTAATCGTTACCCCCTGCTCCTCTGCCATCTCCCGGGCCAGATTCACCGCCTCGGAATTCCTGATACTGATAGCCATACCTCAATCTCCGTATTACATATTACAGTTTGTATTACCGTATTACGCAAAACACAACAATCTATCGAAAGAAATACCACATATATTGACAAAATCTCACCCTCCAGTTACTTTCATCCTCGTCTCCCGCCTGGATGGTGAAATTGGTAGACACGCTAGTTTCAGGGACTAGTGCTCGCAAGGGCGTGGAGGTTCGAGTCCTCTTCCAGGCAAAAAAAGCTTCAGTGGCCGAAAGGCTGCTGAAGCTTTTTTTATCTTCAAGATGTAGACTCGAACCTCCGGAGGGTGCGCCGAGCGATAGCGAGGAAGAGCCGACAGGGATGTCGGCGGCAGCACCCGCAGGCGGCCCGGAGGGAGTTGTCAGGATGACAACGACCAGAGGGTTCGAGTCCTCTTCCAGGCATAAGAAAAGCCCGGTGACCGCAAGGTTTCCGGGCTTTTCTATATCGAAGCGGCTGACTCGAACCTCAGGAGAGAACGGCCCGACCGATCAGGGAGGGCAAATCGACAGGAGGTCGATTTAGTTCTCGAAGGCGGCCCGCCGGAAGCCCACAGGATGTGGGCGACCAGAGGGTTCAAGTCCTCTTCCAGGCATTTACCGCTTCTTAATCGAAGCGGTTTTTTATGCCCTGAATATGTACATACCATCGAATGTACGCGCCTGCTGGAAGAGGACGAAGAACCTCCGGAGAGAACGGCCCGACCGATTAGGGAGGGCAAATCGACAGGAGGTCGATTTAGTTCTCGAAGGCGGCCCGCCGGAAGTCCACAGGAGGTGGGCGACCAGAGGGTTCGAGTCCTCTTCCAGGCACACATAAAGCCTTATAAGGCAAGCGATTAGAGAGCAGTGGGTGCACGACAAATTCGTTTATTTTTTATGCTACCAACGTATTTCTATTTATTAGGTGTGTTTCTATGCTATACTTACTGTATATCAACTAGTAAGTATAGGAGTTTTCATGAAAGAAACACCCTCATCGCTACAAGAACTGCAAGATCAAGCAAATGAACTTATCCAACAGTTAATGAATTTGGAACCATTTCGTCAGGGTTCCCTTACTGCTCGTTATCATACTTGCGGGAAGGACTATTGCCATTGTGCAAGAAAAGATGATCCCGGCCATGGCCCATACTGGACGCTCAGTCGCGCCGTCAAAGGAAAAAACGTAGCAAAAACCATCAGGTCAGATGCTATCGATTCGACAAAACAGCAGATAGCTCGCTTTCACGAGTTTCAAATGATTATTGATCAGATCAAGGAAACAAATATTCGCATTTGTGATGTCCTGTTAGAGCAGGAGAAACCAGTTTCTAATGAGGCTAAAAAAAGGGGCTGAACTCAAAAATCAGAACCGTTATGGAACAGGAAATCTCCATCTTGGTCTCCCAAGCCTTGGAAGGTTCCTCTAATTTTGAATATCTGGAAACGCTGGTGAGAGATACATCCATCCATATCGGTGCCGGCATTCTTGAAGCTATGATGAATGCCGATAATTCTGATTGT
>JAUUYD010000234.1 GCA_030590585.1 Spirochaeta sp. | reverse complement strand
ATCGATCAGAATCCAATCCCCTGGCAAACCACGCCGATTATCCTGGCTGAGCAGGGACTCTCCCGCCGAAGGGTTGAGGACTGGTTTCGTCAACGGCGAATCCGGCCGAATGTCTATGCCGAGGTTGGCGGGCATGAGGCCATTCTGGCTATGGTTCGTCTCGGATGCGGTATCGGAGCGGTTCCTGAAATTGTAATTGACAACAGCCTGTTCAAAGATGATGTACGTAAACTTGATGTCGATCCCTCTCTCCCGGCCTACGAAGTCGGTCTCTGTGTTCATAAGCGGAAGATAAACTCCCCGGTGGTAAACGCTTTCTGGAAGATAGCGGAGTAATTTTTTTCCTATTGTTTTCGGAGCAAAAAAAAGCCGCCCGGTCGGGCGGCCTTGTAAATACCGAAAAACAGGTGATGTGCGCCAGAGGTCAGCCCCCCAATATGGGGACCAGAGCGAGGAGAACACCCGCCGCAACTGCGGAACCGATAACCCCGGCCACATTCGGACCCATGGCATGCATCAGCAGGTAGTTGTTCGGATTCTCTTCCAGACCCACCTTGTTGGCCACCCGGGCGGCCATGGGAACCGCCGAGACACCGGCAGCACCGATAAGCGGATTAATGGGATGCCTGGGTGAGAGCTTATTCATCAGCTTGGCCAGCAGCACGCCCATGGAGGTGCCTATCATGAATGCAACCAGGCCGAGGGCGAGAATCCCCAGAGTGGTGAAGTTCAGGAAAACGTCGGCTGACATCTTCGAACCCACAGCAAGACCAAGCATTATGGTGACTGTATTCATCAGGGCGTTCTGAGCGGTGTCCGACAGACGGTCGGTTACCAGGGATTCCTTGAGTATATTACCGAACATCAGCATACCGACAAGAGGAGTGGCGGTGGGAAGAAGCAGTATGCAGAGTACCAGTACCACCAGAGGGAAGAAAATCTTCTCGGCTTTGGTAACGTGACGCAGCTGTTCCATTTTTATCTGCCGCTCAGCTTTGGTTGTGAGGGCTCTCATGATGGGAGGCTGGATGATGGGAACAAGAGCCATATAGGAGTATGCCGCCACGGCGACGGGTCCCAGATAGTTGGGAGCCAGCCTGGCGGTGGTGAATATAGCTGTTGGACCGTCGGCACCGCCGATAATCCCGATTGAACCGGCTACATGGAGTATTGAGTCTGCCAGGGCCGAACCATCAGAGGCGGTAAGGAAAGAGAATCCGGGGATTCTCTCCAGAAGTACCGTTCCAAAGAGGGCAAAGAAGATACCGAACTGGGCGGCTGCACCCAGTAACAATGTCTTTGGATTGGCCAGAAGGGGACCGAAATCGGTCATGGCCCCGACGCCCATGAAGATGAGGAGCGGAAAGAGTCCGCTGGCGATACCCATGTCGTAGAATTGGCCGATGAAACCGCCGAACGCGTCTACATATACATGCCCATCGCTTCCCACAATTTGGACGGTGTGGCTGGCGATCTCGGCAAAAGGGATGTTCGAAAGTATAGCTCCGAACCCGATGGGTACAAGAAGAAGGGGTTCGAAGCCTTTCTTCATGGCAAGCCAGAGAAGCAGAAGGCCGATGCCGATCATAACGACGTTGCCCCAGCCTCCGGCCTGCAGAAAACCGTAGATACCTGTGGTTCTCCAGAGTTCCAGCAGGGAATTAGTGAAATTCATTCATTCTCCCCCTTAACCGATCTGTACCAGAACTGCACCGGCTTTCACCTGGTCGCCCTGATTAACCATAATGGCTGTGATTGTACCGCCGGAAGTGGCGGATATCGGAGTTTCCATTTTCATAGCCTCAAGGACCATCACTTCATCACCTTCGGCAACTGTATCGCCGACGGATACGGGAATGCGAAGCACCAGGCCGGGCATTGGAGAGGAAACACTGACAGCAGCTGCGCCGGGAGCGGGAGCTGCAACTGCAGCAGGGGCAGCAACTGCAGCAGGGGCAGCAACTGTCGCAGGGGCAGCAACTGTCGCAGGGGCAGCTGTGGCCGCGGCGTCAATACCGGCCTTCACGTCAATGTCATAACTGAGGCCGTTGACTGTTGCCTTGCTGCCGTCGATTTTAACGCCGTAGGCTCTGCCGTTTACAGTGACGGTGACGCCTTCGCCTGCGGATGCGCCGGCTGCCGGAGCAGGGGCTTCTTTGACGTTTTTCCGGACGTTGGCTTTGGCTTCACCTTTGAGGAACTGTATTCCCTTGTCCAGGCAGGCGGCGGCGATGAAGATGTTCTCGTCGCATAAATCGGAGATGTCATTATCGGTGAGAAGCTTTTTAGCTGCTTCGATGCCCAGTTTGGGATTCTCGTCGTTGATATCCACAACCATGCGTGTGGTAGGCTCCAATCCTATCTGTTCCCGGGCAATTTTGATGACCTCGGGATCCGGAGCGACTGGAGTTTTTCCGAAATAACCCAGAACCATTTTACCATAGCCTTCGGCAATCTTTTTCCAGGGGCCGATCATGGTGTTGTTGAAGGCCTGCTGAAAGTAGAACTGGGAAACCGGTGTAACGGAAGTTCCAAAGCCGCCCTTGATGATGACTTCGCCCATATTTTTGGTAATTTCTTCATAACGGTCAAGAAGATCGTTATCCCGGAGCATCTGGGTATTGGCTGTAAGGGCTCCGCCGGGCATAGGAGAAAGGGGGATAAGAGGTTCAACCTTTTTGGCTTCAGGGGGCATGAAGTAATCCTTCATGCATTCCTTGAACACCTCTTCGGCCTCGTACACTTTCTTTGGATCGATACCCATGTCGTACTCAGAACCTCGAAGGGCATGGTACATGGTCATGACATCGGGTTGGCAGGTACCGCCGGAAGCGGGAGACATTGAGAGGTCTACCTGGTTGGCACCGGCATCAAGGGCCGCTTTATACTGGACGATGCTGACACCGGCAGTTTCATGGGAATGGAAAACTAAATGGGTGTCGGGTCCCAGAAGCTTGCGGGCCCGTTTAATGGACTCGTAAACAACTGCCGGTGTGGCGGTACCCGAGGCGTCTTTGAAACAGACCGAGTCGAAGGGAATATCCGCATCGAGAATACCCCGGAGGGTCATTTCATAAAAATCAGGATCGTGAGCGCCGCTGACACCTTCAGGGAGGGCCATCAGAGTAACGCACACTTCATGTTTGGCACCGGCTTCGACTATGGCTTTACCGGAGTCAATGAGGTTATTCACATCATTCAGGGCATCGAAGTTACGGATGGTTGTAATGCCGTGCTTCTTGAAAAGCCTGGCATGGAGCTTGATGATATCCCGGCTCTGTGAACTTAAACCCACGACATTAACACCCCTTGCGAGGGTTTGAAGGTTGGCATCAGGGCCTGCCGCTGCGCGGAACTGGTCCATCATGTCGAAGGCGTCTTCGTTACTGTAGAAGTAGAGGGACTGGAAACGGGCTCCGCCGCCTGCTTCGAAATGCTTGAGACCGGCAGCACTGGCGGCCTCGACGGCCGGCATGAAGTCTTTGGTAAAAACCCGGGCCCCGTAGACGGACTGAAAACCGTCCCGGAAGGCCGTAATCATAAAATCTACCTTTTTCTTTGCCATATAGTATTCTCCTAGAGTGTATGAGCCACAGCGATTGCGACAGCCAGCTCCGAATCATCGGTAGCTGCCGCTGCTCTGCGAACAGGTACGGGTTCTTCCTTCTCGGGAAAGAACTTCAATATAAATCTCGACATAAATCTTAGTGAGATTTCCATAAGGATGAGGAAGGCGAAGACCACCAGCATCCCGACCCCAGTAATTATGAGCCCTTCATGTATCATGATTGTCTCCTGAGCAGATTAGTTCGTATGGAATTGTTTTTGTTACGCCAAGGCACAACAAAAATTGTAAATCAGGCTAATTCCAAAGCGAACAGTATGGATAATAATAGAGATACGCTGCTGATTTCAATAGGCGCTGTGAAGGAGTCGAAAATTTACTACAGGCGCCAGTCCAGGGCAAAATCCACTGACATGGCCTGGTAGGACATCGGGTAGCTTTTTACAGGGTTCGTAGCAGTGGCGCTTTGAAACGCGTATCCGACGTCCATAGAGAAATCCAAACCCCATTTCGGGCGTTCATGAATGTTGAGCATCACACCCAGGGCTCCGGCAGCGTAAATTCCTCCACCGGTGGAGGTCAGGGCCCCGCCATCGGATATCCAGATATCCCGGAAGGCCTGGCTGTTTCGGAAAACTGCATATCCCAGCTTTACAAGTACATAGGAGGAGAAACCGTCAATCTCCGTTAAGTCGATTCTCGTTGTAATGTAAATCGGTATGAACGAGAAGGTTTCATCACTGCTGCCGCCGTCACTGAATACCCTTCTGTTGAGCTGCCACTTGAATCCGGCTCCGACTTCAATTCGTTCATTCAGGATGTAATAAATTTCCAGGCCGGGAGTGAATCCATAGCCGGTACTCCAGGAGCTTCGGCCTCCGCCGCTGAAGCCTGTTACCGACAGCAATCCAATAGGCTCCATGCCTGCGATTGTCCTGATCCGGACATTCTCAGTTTGTGCGGACAGAGGCAGAACAACTCCTGCCAGGAACAATAGAGTCAATAAGCGGTGGAAGTTCAAGTTCATGGCATCTCCGGCTTTCATTACCAAACGGATCCCGGGATCGTTCCTCGCTGCGCTGCGGTACGACCCTCGGTGCGAGAGTAAACAGCGGGTTCGCAAAGCGAACTTGCGAGCAGTACCCTTGGGTATTTTGTCGGGGGCTGGTCGCAAGCTTCGCTTGCTGCGCGCCCATGCAGCCTTGCTCGTTCCTCGGCTTATGCCTCCGGCACGACCCTGTATCCAAGCGAGTGCAGGTAAAGCAAGGTTTGATACCCCGCCACTTGGGGCGAATAGAGTTGCCTTTGGCAACTCTGGGTCCAGGGCAAGCCCTGGGGTATCATACCTTTCATTATAGTGTTAAAGGGAGCTATGCGTCATGCATGGTTACCGTCATGTTTGAAAATTGTATAAATAT
>JAUUYD010000039.1 GCA_030590585.1 Spirochaeta sp. | reverse complement strand
GAAAGCAATAACCAGACTGATCGGCAGGGAAACAGCGACAACCATTGTGTATTTCCAGCTGCGCAGGAACAGGATGATAACCACTATGGCCATGGCGATTCCAGTGAGTGCGGAATTAATAACGGTTCCCAGGGAAGTGTGTATGATTTCACTATCGTCATGCAGAATGAAAAAACGATAACCCTCATTACCTTCCGATTCCAGAAGATTCAACCGCTCCTGTATCCCCCGGCTCATCAGAATGGGATCTCCTGTTTCTCTCTTTGTTACCTGTACAACAATGAGATCCTGCAGCCCCGAACGAACTCTTTCCGACGCATCTTCATACACTTCCGAAATTATACTGATATCGGCCAGCTTCACAGGGGAAGATCCGGAAAACCCGACAACCAGATTTTCAAGATCGGAGATGTCGGAAAACTCAGCCGTTACCCTGAAAGCCCACTCCCCGCCGCCCCAGCTTACGAGCCCCGCGGGAAGAGATATATTCCGGTTCCCAAGGGAACCCATGACATCCAGAGGAGCGATATTAACAGCGGCCATAGCGCCGGTATCCAGCTGTATCTGCAGTTCAAGCCGGCGGTCCCCGAGAACTTCGGCCCCGGCAACACCCTTAACCTTGTAGATTTCCGGTACAACGGTATCCTCCACATAGCGGGAAACCCTGTCTGAATCCCAGGGACCGGATACGGCAAAACTGAAAACCGGAAGATCCGAAGCCCCCCAGATAGTTACAAGCGGCGCTCCTCTGAGATTGTTCGGCAGCTCCGGGGAAGCTCTATCCACTCTCGTTCTGACTTCCTGCAGAATCTCATTAACATTCGTATCTTCACTGAACCTCAACTTGATAATGCTTACCCCTTCCCGGCTTTCCGAGCTGAGATCCGTCATACCCGATATGGAAGCAAAATAGTCCTCAAGTACAGTTGTAATATCCCTTTCCACATCCTCAGCACTCACTCCGGGCCAGAGAGTTACCACAGAGGATGTGGGCATCACCAGTGTCGGAACAAACTCCCTGTTAAGAGAAAAAAGAGCGATGACGCCGAAAAGCACGGCGCCGGCAGTTATAACAAGTACAGGTACAGGATGTTTCAGGGCCCAGGTACTCGGTTTCATTTCAGATATCACTCTCAAAGGTTAAGACAAGCTGCCCTTCCCGTAGAAGGTGCTGTCCATCAAGTACGAAAACCCTTTCCGACCATTCATCAGGTATGGCAAATCTCTTATTATCCTGAAATAAAACAGGAACATCCTGGCGGCTCACGCTAAGGCTGTCAGGATCAACTACCCAGACCTCTCCCTCAGCCGTAAGTGAACGCAAAGGAAGGGACCAGGAATCTTTTCTTTCTCTCAGGATAATTTCCACCCTCATACGAGCGCCTATCGGCCAGATGTTTCCATCTGAGGGAACAGAACAAGTCACTTCAAAGGTTTTGGTTTCAGGTGAGATACCCGGGCCGATTCTGAGAATCCGGGACTCCTTTACCCTCATATCCCCCCCGGCAGGATAGGAGACGAGAGCCTTGATTAATTGAGATGAATCATTATTGGTAAAACTGCTCCAATACTTTTCAGGAATATGAACCTTCAGCTGGGGATTACCGTCATCACCGATTAAAAAAAGGGGTTTCTCCGAGGACGCCGGATTACCGGAATCAGAGAATCGTCTCAGTATCAGACCGGAAACCGGAGCTTTGATTTCCGAATAGCCGTATCTCATTTTTACAAGTTCGTAACGTGAATAAGCGGAATCCCGAGCCGCCTTGGCTTCATCAAACTGCTGCTGGCTGACACCGGAGCTCTCTTTCAAGCGTGTGATTCTGGACAGGCTGCTGTCGGCCAGCAACCATGACGATTCTGCTGCCTGCAGTTCCAGAAGATATGGTTCGGGATCGATTCGGGCCAGAATATCACCCTTGGAGACTACGGATCCTTCCTCTGTCAGGATTTCAAGAATGGTGCCGGAAACCTTGGGTATGACAGCTACGGTCCGTTCAGATTCTAAAACGGCAGAGAGAACAAGTTCCTCACGCAAATCATAAATTGCCGGTTGAACAATAGATACAGGAATAGGACGAATCTCAGGTTCAGGATCCGGGGCTGATTTATTACGTAACCACAGAAATACAAAGAGAATGAGAATGGCGGAGATTACTGATATTACAATAATTCGATAATATGACTGTTTATTCACAATTACAGATTAGGTTGAAAACAGCTCAGACGTCAGTTAACAACCCTCAAAAAGGTACCTGCTGAACATCATGAGTTTATAGGAGAATTGTCATAGATATGAATGTTAACAAAATGAAAAAATCGGGAGGCCTGCGATACGGCACGAAATGTTAAATTCCGAGGCCCCTCCGTACCGAGCCTCCCGCTGAATACGAGTATAGAGAGCTTATTGATTAGAAGGTACAGGTCAATCGTCACATTCGCTCATGACATTCGTAATTAAATACCTGGCCTTTACAGGCTGCAATACGGCTGAGTCCTATAATGCTCGATTGTTGAAATTACTTCGGGTGTTTATGTTAAACTCAATTTGATATATGAAAAAAAGGGCGCTTCACACAGACGGTGAACACATCAGGATATTCCGCTACTTCTCCGGAGGTGTTTCCCTGGTATTCATTCTGATGCAGATTATTCCCGGCCCCCTGGGAGATCATGGCCCCATCAATAGAAAGGCAATGATACTGTTCTCTGCCACTTACGGGATGATATTTATTTACCTGATAATTCCCGGTTTAAAGAAACTTCTTAAAGCCTATTACCTGCCGCCGATACTTATTGCCGCCAGCGTGATTCCCATTGCCATTATCAACGCGAAATACCGGGCCCTGCTTGATGCGGGAATCCCTATTAACCCTTCGGACGATACGATGACGGTGGCAATTCTGCTCCTCTTCCCGCTTATCACCACTGCATGGCAGTACAGCTTTCCCATTGTGTTTCTGTTCTTTGTAGTATTGGGATTTATTGACCCTCTACTCCTCATTCTTGTAAATGAGAGTTTCACATCCGCGGTATATGAAGCCTTCAATGCCTCATTGATAAGAATTTTGGCCCTTGGAGCCGTAGGTTTCATGATTACAATGCTCAGAGACCAGCAGCGAATTGAGCGTAAGGCCCTGGAAGAGGCCAACCGTAAACTGGAAGAATTCGCGATGGCCAGCGAACGTCTGGCAGCCAGCCGCGAAAGGAACAGGATAGCCAGAGAGCTCCACGATACACTGGCTCACACTCTCAGCGGATTGGCAATACAGCTGGAAGCCGCAAAGACGGTAATCAGTAAGGACAACAAGCCCCTTTTAGCCATGATGGAAAAAGCTGGAATAACTGTCAGAGAGGGCCTTGGGGAAACACGCCGCACTTTAAAAGCCCTGAGAGCCAGTCCTCTTGACGATCTTGGGCTCTCATTGGCATTGCAGAGATTGGCTGATGATGTCACCGGCAGAGATACGATAACCATCAATACAGCAATAATAGAAGCAAGCCCGGATTGGAGTGAAAGTCTGGAAGAAGGGGTTTACCGCATAGCACAGGAATCCCTTGAAAATATTGTCCGTCATGCCAAGGCCTCCATTGCAGAAATGGTGTTGGAGGGAGACCAAACATCTATGGTATTGACTATCAGTGATAACGGCAGGGGGTTTGATCCCGGGGGCACTTATCAAGAGGGACGCTACGGACTGAGGGGTATGAAAGAAAGAGCCTCATCTGTCGGCGGAGAATTATCAATTGAAAGCCGTATTGGTCAGGGTACAAAGATTATATTCACCTGGGAGGCTCATGATGCCGGATCTGATTAAAGTGTTGATATGTGACGATCAGGACATTGTCCGCGAAGGACTGAAGACAATTCTGGAAGCTGATGAGGATATCCGGGTAATCGCTACCGCGGAAGATGGTGAGGATTTGTTTCGCAAAATTGAATCTGCCGGAGTACCGGATCTGGTGCTGATGGATTTAAAAATGCCGATAGTCAACGGGATTCAAGCCACCCGGCAGCTTCGTTCACGGTATCCGAAAATCAAGGTACTGGTACTCACCACATACGATGATGATCAATGGGTAGTGGATGCAATCCGTGCCGGTGCCTCTGGCTATCTTCTTAAAGATACGCCGAGAATAGATCTGATCGATGCTGTAAAGGGTACCCTGATGGGGCAAACCTTCGTGGATCCATCAGTGGCAGGAAAAATGCTGGCCATGGCGGCGGGAACCATGCCGCGGCCCATTGAGTCTTCCGCCCCTGAGATTCGACCGAGAGAAAAAGAGATTCTCAAGCTGATAGCCCGGGGGCTGTCCAACGCCGATATTGCGGCAGAGCTCTATCTCTCCGAAGGAACCATCAGAAATTATGCCAGCGCATTATTCAACCGAATCGGAGTGACAGATAGAACTCAGGCTGCTATCGCCGCACTGCGGTATGGGATTATCAGCCTGGATGAGATATGAGCCGTTCCCATATTCTAGCTGTTGCCTCGGGCAAAGGCGGAGTTGGAAAAACACTCACGTCGGTGAACATTGCCTTGAGCGCCGCAAGGGAGGGTGTTCGTACCGCGTTGGTGGATGCGGATCCCCTGTCCAATGTCATGGCGATGCTGGATCACCCCCTGCCGAATCGGCCGCTGCCTGAAAATCTGACTGACCCCGTATCCCAGGCTTTTATTGTTACTCCCCGTTTTGAAGTCATATTCCCCCAGGCCAAGGATTCTGCGGATCAGGCGGCCGGTCTTGTAATGAGCCTGCTTAAGGATCACCGCTCATGGCTGGATAATCGATATGGTCTTGTTATCGTTGATATGCCCGCCGGAGCGGAAGTAGATGTTAATTTCCCATACCTTAAGATGGCGGATGCTCTGCTCCTGGTAACAAATCCGGAGCCGACAGCTCATGTCGCCGCGGGAATGCTGCTGAAAAATATACAAAAAAGCTGGGAAAACCGTCCTGTTTTTCTCTGGCACAACAAGTATGTACCCCGGCCTGAAGAAGAGTTCGATCCCGATAATCTGGTAGGAAACTATAATCTGAATGTGAATAAATCAGATCGGATAGAAGCTCCGAAACTGATAGCTGTGGCATTTGTTCCGCCGGACCCGGCCCTGGACCTTACAAAAGCAGATCCACTGATACTGGTTAATCTTTATCGTTCACTCGCGGATACACTTGAAGCTCTGTCTGATGCTGCAATGCCTCACCTTCCCGACACTGAAAGGTCAAAGTTCCGTTCATCAGCACTTATCAGCTACTTTTTAAGAAAAAACTCCGGAGATGGAAGCCCGGATACCATACTTGCGGAACTTGAACATTTCCTCTCATCTGAAACCGGTGAAGAATCTCTTCCCGAAGAATTAAAAAATGAACTTCGAAACTGGCTTCTTTCAACCGGCCGCTCAGCTCTCCGCAGACAGATACTTCAGGCCGGAGAGCTGGTGGAATTGTATATCGGTAATCTTGAAGCTGAAAGTAAACCCTTTGCGGCTCCGGCGATGCAGATTTCGTTCAAATCAGTAGATAGAGAAATTGCTCCTCTACTGAAAAGTCTATCCTGTCTGCCGCCTGACTCAGCCCTTTTAAAAATGGCCGGTTTGCTGCTCTTCCATTTTACCCTGATTAAACTGTTCTCCAGTGAAACGGCACAGAAAACCGTTCAAGCCTTTCTGCCCCGCAGAATTGAGAATGGTCAGTCAGTGAGGGACCGGCGCAGACAGATTGTCCGATTGATCGGGAAAGATGCGGCATACCAGGAGAAGTATTTTGCTCTGGTAAAAAAACTGTATCCGGTAATGAACCGACAGCTTGATCATCTTGTAAATACATTCGGCCTCCATAAGCTGTTATTTCGGAATGAGAAAGGATCTGTAGCCCGGAATGCCTATGCCAGACTCTTCAGTGCCACTATGTATGAAATGATAAACAGCGGGCTTGGAGTTGTCGCCGGTTTCCGTTTCCGCCCCTCCTCCAGAGCCTTTAGAAAAGGATTCAACAAACTCAAGCATCACCTTGTCCAGCCACCGAATGCCTGAGTATCATAGGCAGCATGGATATCATCGATCGAGCCCGTGAGGCACGGGATGCCGGCCGCCGTATACTTTCTTGCAGCGCGGAATCCCGAACAGCTGCTCTTCATGCTGTTCGGCTGGCATTGAAAAATCATTCCAAAAAGATCTTCGCAGCCAACACTATAGATTTAACCCGGTCAGCCGCTGAAGGGCTAAGCGCTCCCATGATGAAGCGCCTTAAAATCGACGGGATAAAATTGGCACGTGTTTGTGAAGGAATTGAATCCCTGGAGCATTCTGAGGATCCCATGGGCAGGATTCTGGAAAAAAGAGAGTTGGATAAGGGACTTATTCTCAGCCGTGTCGCCGGTCCCATCGGTGTAATCGGTATGATATTCGAATCCCGTCCGGATGCCCTGATACAGATTGCGACATTATGTCTGCGTTCCGGAAATACGGTCATTCTTAAAGGCGGTTCGGAAGCCCTGGAAACCAATCGTGTACTCACCAGTATCATTGCGGAAGCTTCCAGTGGTATTGAACTTCCGGGGGGAGGTCAGCCTGAAGGGTGGATACAATTAGCTGAAACCCGCGGAGAAGTCCGGGAAATGCTGGTTCTCGACCATTTGATTGATCTTCTCATTCCCCGAGGTTCAAATGAGTTTGTAGCTCGAATCATGAAAGAATCTTCAATACCGGTGCTGGGTCATGCCGACGGAATCTGTCATGTCTACATCGATGCTTCAGCCGATGCGGCAAAAGCAATCCCGATTGTTCTGGATTCAAAGATGCAATATGTGGCGGTATGCAACGCAGCAGAAACTCTGCTGGTGCATAAGGATGCCGCAGAGGCACTATTACCTGTAATCCGGGATAAATTGGAGACCGAAGGCTGTGAATTACGTGGCTGTGATAAAACCTTAAGAATAATTGATATAGAAGCCGCATCCCCTGAGGACTGGGATACTGAATATCTTGACGCCATTCTATCCATTAAAATTGTGGGCAATATCGATGAAGCAATAGAACATATTCACATACACGGATCCGGCCATACCGAAGCCATTGTTACAGAAGATGAAATATCCGCTGAATCCTTCCTGGCGAGGGTGGATGCCGCCGATGTCTTTCATAATTGCTCCACACGTTTCGCTGATGGTTTTGTTTTCGGCCTTGGCGCGGAGGTGGGTATCTCAACATCAAAAATCCATGCAAGAGGACCGGTTGGGGTTGAAGGCCTTTTGAGCTACCGCTGGCAGCTTCGAGGTTCGGGTCAGGTGATATCGGACTACAATGAAGGACGGAAAACCTTCACACATAAAGAGCTGTGAGAAATTTCAACGATATCGGACGTATCGTCGTCAAAGTGGGAACAAACATCCTGGCTCCCGAGGGTATCCCTGACGAGAAACTGATTGATGCGATTGCTGAGGATGTCGCGTCTTTACGAAAACGGGGATTAAGCCCGCTTCTGGTCAGTTCAGGCGCCATCGGATTCGGAGCCATTGCCCTTGGATTGAAACAGAGACCGAAAAAGGTAGAAATGAGGCAGGCCTGCGCCGCTGTCGGGCAGCCGATACTCATGGAGCATTGGCGAAAGGCCCTGGGCAGACACGGCATTATTACAGCTCAGATTCTTCTGAGCAGAGAAAGTTTCGACGACCGCCGCTCTTATCTGAATCTGCGTAACGCGGTAGAAAACCTGCTGGCTGTCGGCGCAGTTCCGGTCTTGAATGAGAACGATAGTGTTTCCACTACAGAAATCGGAGATATCTTCGGTGATAATGACTCCTTGAGCGCCCATATAGCCAGCAAACTGGACGCCGGACTTCTGATACTCCTTACAGATATAGATGCTTTATACGAGCGTGATCCCCGGATTCATCCTGATGCGGAACCGATGCGGCTGGTTGAAAAAATAACTGATCATATCAAGTCCGCTGCCGGGAAAGCCGGCAGTGAACATGCCACCGGAGGGATGATAACCAAGATACAGGCAGTGGAAGTTGCGGCCCGGGCCGGCTGCAGAACAGTTCTGGCCGACGGGCGGCTGAATCATGTTCTCAACCGGATTTTTGACGGTGAAGAAATTGGAACACTCTTTCTGGCTGGTCCGAGGATGGGTGCCAGGGCCAGATGGATTCTCGGTGCCCGGCCCAAAGGCGGGATTTCCATTGACAAAGGAGCACTAAGCGCTCTTGATAACAGAAAAAGCCTGCTGCCCAAAGGTATTACCGGAGTTAATGGAATATTCGGTATTGGGGATGTGGTACTGATCGATTCCTGTTATCAAGCGGTAACATCCATGGGAAGTGAAGAGATACGCAAGGTTATGGGAAGGCATTCCAGAGACATCCCGACACTACTTGGACCAGGGAGACGCGAAGAAGTGGTAAGGGCCGAGGACATCGTATCTGTTAAAAATGGGGAGCCGGATGTCTGACAATAATGCCTGGAAAGTCCTTATCGTTGATGACGAACCGGAAGTTCATATTCTTACCCGTACAGTTCTAAAAAATGTCAGCTTTAACAACAAACCAATATTATTTCTCAGTGCCTATGACGCTGAGAGTACCAGACAAATTCTCGATGAAGAATCAGATATTGCTCTGATACTTCTGGATCTTGTTATGGAAGAAGAATACACCAGTCTGGAACTGGTACGGTATATACGTGAAGAATTGAAGAATAGACTGACACGGATTATTCTGCGTACCGGCGTACCGGGAACAGAACCTGCCAGACGTATCATTGTCGACTATGAAATCAACGATTACAAAGAGAAAACAGACCTCACCACCCCGGGGTTGTTTACTTCAGTCATCAAATCTCTAAGGAATTATCAGGACCTTGTAAGGATGAAAAAAATCAACGCGGTATTGGAAAAGAGCCGGGAAGGGCTTACCCGGGTTATCCATTCCTCTGCAGATCTTTTCGCATCCAGAACCATAAGAGTTTTTCTTGGGGAGCTGATCAATCAGACATCCTTAATGCTGGACAGAAAGAGCCGCGTACAGTTCTCACACGAAGAGTCTGAAAATACCTTTGATCCCGGATTGATAGGGGCCCTGGAGAGCTTGAAATTCTCATCACACACTCTTTTATATGATGATTATTTCATCGGAAGACTCTCTATATCCGATGTTAACCCGCTCTACCTGATAGCGGACAACTGTACATCCCTCCATGAAGATGAGATACAGATGCTGGAGATTTTTTTCAGCAATGCCAATATCATGTACAACAATTTAACCCTCAAGGAAGAGTTCCATGCTGCCCAATCCGAAATGATCGGCCTTTTGGGAGATGTCATTGAAAACAGATCCCGGGAACTCTTCGGCCATCAGAACAGAGTCAGTGAATACGCTCTTATTCTGGCTCGTAAACTGGAGATTCCCGAAGAAGAGATTACAACACTGCAGGATGCGGTAAAGCTTCACGATACGGGAAAAATTGGAATTTTCGACTCTATTCTTGATAAACCCGGCCCACTTACAAGCGAAGAGTTCAATACCATGAAATCCCATACGACAATCGGTTATGAAATCCTGCGGTTTTCATCAAGGAAACTCTGCCAGATGGCAGCTGCCATCGCATGGGAGCATCATGAAAGATGGGACGGCAGTGGATATCCCCGGGGACTTTCCGGCAAAAATATTCACCAGTTTGGACGCATAACCTGTATCGTTGATGTTTTTGATGCCCTTACCAGTGAACGTGTATACAGAAAGGCCTGGCACTTCGAAAAAACAATTCAATTCATCAAAGACGGTAGAGGAACTCAATTTGATCCGCTCATGGTAAATCTTTTTCTCGAAGAGCAGGATCATATCAAGGAAATAATGGTTCGGAACACGGACTAAAAGGGAATTTATTACTATGGCAAGGCGAATTGATCTGGACAAAGCAGAGCTGGTAGAGATTAACGGAAAGGGTTTGATTCTTAATCTCACCACTGACGATCAGGATAGAATCCTCATTCGAGCGGAATCTGAAGCAGGGGGCTATCGGATTAAAATTAAAGTTCATGAAGATGATCCGGGTGTTATCACTTACTCCCTTGGCGAAGTTATCGGCGGTCCGAAACTTTCCATCGTCAAATGATTGGCATCACACCCCCGGAACAAAACAATCGGAATTTTCATGGCAAAAGACATCGCTGTTAATTAGAATTAGGAAGTAACAGTCATAACATCCCGGAGGATAATCTGATTATGAATCGATTTTTATTT
>JAUUYD010000428.1 GCA_030590585.1 Spirochaeta sp. | reverse complement strand
GCCCGCCCCGAGATATCCCGTAAAGACCGTCAATACATACAAATCTATGCCAACCGGCGTCGTATCGATGAATTTTCCCTGGTTCAGGCTGTCCAGTATGCATACGATGCCTGGATGCCCGGCGGTACATATCCGGTCGCTTTTATATTCATCGATATAAATCCCTCCCTTGTGGATTTCAACATCCATCCGGCAAAAAAGGAAGCCCGTTTCCGTAACCTTCCGGCAATCAGACACCGGCTGATAGAAGCCCTGAAAGACCGTCTTACCGGAGAATCATACAAAGTACGCGAAGAAAACCTTGACCGGGAGCCTATTCAAAAGACATTTCCCGGTGTGGCTGCATCCAGACCTTTCAGCGGCTACGGAAAAGCTGTTACGAAACTCTCCAGCCGGGAAGATGCTGAACTTTTCGCTGAAACTGCGGCGGGTAGAAGACTTGAGCGGTTCTCCCCCCGGCGGATGGAAAAGAACGCAAAAATCAGATATCTGGGCCAGGTAATGGGTGTGTTCCTGCTGGCTGAGAGCTCCGGGTCTCTTTTTATCGTCGATCAGCATGCTGCCCATGAAAGAATACTCTACGAACAGTTCCGTAATGCAGATCCAAGTTCTGAACTGCTTCTGATACCCCGGGTTCTCGTACTGGAGAAAGCAGCCCGTATGAGAATTGAAATCCGTAAAGATCGCCTTGCGGCCCTTGGATTGAAGATTGAGCAGAAAAAAAACGGGGAGTGGGAGCTTACAGCATTACCCGGAGCCGCCAGAGATATGGAAGACAGTATTGTCTCGTTTCTGGAGGCCGGCGCAGGTGATGCTGAAGGGCTTGAGAAATCTCTCTGGGCCGATCTGGCTTGTAAGGCAGCGGTGAAAGACAACAGTATTCTGGATGATGAGGCTGCCTCGCAGCTTGTCAGGGATGCTTTCGCCCTGGATACTCCACGCTGTCCCCACGGCCGCCCCATATGGTTTGAGCTGAGCCGCCGGGAACTCTTTGAACTGGTGGGCAGAACCGTATAAAACGGCTAATGCACCATTGCTTTCAAGTCGGCAAGACCCGAATATCCCGATACGGCTTTTTCAAGGGATGCGATTGTGGCTTTGGCTCCCGGAGTATCACCGGCAGAAAACTGCAGACGGGCCAGGTTATCATAAGCATCACCACGTGCCGGATTTAACGTAATCACTTTGGAATAAGCGCTTATAGCTCTGTCGGTTTCTCCGGTTTCGGTCAGCGCGAGTGCAAGGTTCATCTGGAGATCGGCATCATTCGGGTTCGATGAAACAGCTTTCTCAAAATATTTCAAACTGTTTGAATAATCTCCTTTTTGCAGGTAGGCCTTTCCCAGATTATTCCAGATGATTGCTGAATTCGGTTCAATCCGCAGAGCCTGGAGCAGGTACTCCAGAGCCTGATTGTCATCACCACGTTCTGTGTATATAACACCCAGGTTTATCCTGGGCTTCGAATAATCAGGATCCAATGAAGCGGACTGACGATAAGAAGTTACAGCCTGGTCTGTCAGTCCCGCCAGTTCGGCGGTTTGACCAAGGGTGTAAAGATAGACTGCATTACTCCCGTCACTGCGTACAGCAGCGGCAGCTTTTGTCAGAGCATCATCCACATCTTCCAGTCTCAAGGCAATTAAGGCAAGATTGTACAGAGTATCACCGTGAGTCTGGTCCAGACTCAGAGCTTTATTGTAAGCGATTCGGGCCTCGTCAAAATTCCCCCCATTGTAATAGGCAGTACCAAGACCCCGCCAGTAACGCAGCTTTGATGGAGCCAGATTGGCTGCCATATTGAACGAATCAGCCGCCGCAGACCAGTTTTTCGCTCCAAGATAAAATCTACCCATCTCGTAATAACTCGGAGCATGATCGGGCTGAACCTTGATACTCTGAGTAAATGCCATTATGGCATCGGAGGTTTTATTTATTCTGCTGTAGCATAAACCGAGATTGAACCAGTTATTTGGAAAATCATTCCGGATACCGGTGACTTTTTCGAAGGAATCAGCCGCATCGGCATAGCGGGCGTCTCTGAACTGAGCTTTACCCAATTCAAACCAGATATCAGCCATATTGGAATTCAGACTTGCGGCACGCTCAAAAGAATCAATAGCATCATCAAGATTACCTTCGGCAGCTGCAATCTGACCAAGTCGGTAATGGGAATTCCAATCCTCAGGATTACGCTGAAGGGCAGATTCATAGGCATCTCTGGCGCGCCGGCGATTATTACTGTTATCAGGATCAGACAGATACCAGGTATCACCTTCAATAGCCCAGGCTTCACCCGATCCCGGATCAAGTTCTCTGGCTTTTGATGCCAGATTCCTTGCCTCGGTATAATTTTCCCGGTCTAAAGCTCTGCGGGCATCATCCAGAAGTTTTGTGAGTTCACGTTCCCTATCCTCCCTGGCCTGTCTTTCTGCTGCGGATTCGGCATCCATTCGAGCTCTCTCCGCATCACTTTTCAAGGTTCGGGCCGCAGTGGAATCCGGAAGAATCCGAAGTGCCGAATTGGCATCCTCAATCGCGTCATCATAACGTTTTTCAGACAAAGCGCGGCGCCCGCTTTCAATGAGGGATTCAACTTCCTGCTTCCGGGCTTCCTCCCGGCGCAGCCGCTCTGCTTCAGCACGTTCTCTGGCAGCACTGTCAACCGCTGTCTCACGGTTCAGGGAGTCTCCGAGTCTATCAAGACTCTCGGCCAGTAGTTCGTTCTGCGCTTTTAATGCATCCATTTCCGCCTGTTTCGACGCTGCTTCATCCGATTTCCGTGCTTCCAGAATATCATCCCTCAATGACCGGGCATTCTCGTCTGATGCATCGTCAATTAACAGTTGATTGAGAAGGTCCAATGCCATTTGGTATTCGCTTTGTTGAAAATAATCCCGGGCCAGGATGAGCATGTTATCCCGTTTGGACGAAACCTCTTCTACCGTACGGCCTCCCCTGCCCTTATCTCTGCTTCCCCGCAGTAGAAAAAAAAGACCAAAGCCGATAAGCAAAGCCAATATGACGGCTCCGCCGATAATTAAGGGTTTTTTACTTCCGTACATTTCTTTTTAGTCCTCCAGGGCCGAATCACTTAAGTCTTCACGAATAGTTTCCGAGCCGGCACTGATACTCTTGGTATCCTCTGCGCTGTTGCTCAAGGATTGCAGTACCTCTTCCATCAAGGCAGCTCTTCGTGCCTCCTCTTCCGCGCGTACAGCTTCCTCAGCGATTCTGCGCTCTTCTTCCAGCCTGGCCTGCTCGGCTGCAGATTCTGCAGCTTGTACATCGCTGGTCAGACGGATATTTAATAATCTTATCAATTCCTCAATGGTTTCTCTCTGGGG
>JAUUYD010000466.1 GCA_030590585.1 Spirochaeta sp. | reverse complement strand
GGGTTTATCGGTTCATGTCTGGACTGTTAATGAAGCTGATGAAATGGACAGGCTGATATCTCTGGGGGTTGATGGAATAATTACCGACCGGCCTTCTCTGCTGGCGGAGAGGCTTCAGTCTTTTATCCGGTAGAGTTCCAGGTTGTGAGAGAGAAAGTCGCTGAATACCAGATATTGTCCATCGGGGCTGATATCCAGTCCCGTTGGCTGATCCCGGCCCCAAATCCAATTTTCAACTTCCCCGGATTCCAGGTTGATAATATACAGCTTGCCGTATTCGTACCCCTTATAAAGATACCCGATATCCGGGTTGTTCGGTCCGCGGCAGGAAACAAAGAGCCGGCTTCCATCAGGTGATATCACACAGGTATTGGGCTTTTCTCCAACATCCCACCACCCCAGCCATTCTCCATTTTCCGATAATCTGTAAACCCGTTTGACAGCCATGGCCGTGATGTAATATTCCCTGCGGGTTTCATCGTAGATGATATGTCTCATGGCAAAGGCCCGTCCCGGGGCGGCATCGTAGGTGGTCAGGCGCCTCCCGGTTTCAAGGCTGATTCGGTCAATCTTTGAACTGGAAAAAATAGCCGTCAGCAGTTCCTTCCCGTCAGGAGAAAATGCCATCCCTCTGGGTGTACCGCTGGTGTTAAAGCTCCGTAGCTCGCGCCGGGAATCAGTGTCAATCTCAATAATGTTATTGGAATCCCAGCAGGAGGCGTATACCCGGCTCCCATCAGCTGAAGCCAGAAGAAACTTCGGCCAGTTCCCGCTTAAATGAATCCCGGCCAGATACTCCCCGGAATCGATATCGAATATATGTATGATATTCAAGGTCATCTGGGAAACCCATATTTCATTCCGCCCGGCCAGTATTAATGTTTCAACAAAGCCTGAATCCTTACGGTACTCTTCGGGCACCTGGAAATTGCGGACTCTGGAAAAAGGCTTCAGTCGGAACTGGCTGAGAGCAGTGAAATCTCCCAGGTTGGCGACAAACACCGACTTGCCGTCAGGTGAGAATTTGACACTCTTCGGCTGATGGCTGCTGGGAGTCTCTGCAATCAGGGTTAGAGGGCTTGTCGTACGCTCCAGCTTTGCCTCGATACTGCCGGAATATTTCGAGAGGTCAATTACCAACGATTCATACCCCGGAGAGCTGATAAGTACCCCCCCGGCATCCGAATTGTAGTAAGCCGTATCTTTCGATTGGACCGCTGAATGGAGCTCTTTCAGCACATTACCGGCAGATACCTGAATAACAGCATTCTGGGGAAACATCCGAAAGGCCAGTTCTCTATCTGTAGTTGAAGATGGATAATTTGAAAGTCGGTGAAGAAACTCCGAATCTGGATTGACAACAGGCTCATCCCTGACTGCTTCATAAACAATTTCAGTTTGTACCGGTGCAGGGTCCTCCCGAATCGGCTGTACAGGAACAGTGTTGGCTGAAGGATCCGGCTGTTCCGGCTGAGCCCCAGGCTGAATGACTACAGCTTCCGGTTCTTCCGGGGGAAGTTCCTCAGATTCAGGTTTAAGATCTGCTGGGGCCCTCAGGGGAGGAGGGGCTTCCACCAGTTCTGTTGTGGTACAGGAGATAAGAACAAGGAGCAGAACTGCTGCAAAGCCGGCGATGGATTTCACAATAGTCAGGGTGACATCAGTACAGGCAACTTACAAGAAGAAATATTCAAGTCCCTGAGGTTCAATACAGAGAATTCCAGAAGTCCCGCCTGGCTTTCATACGGAACAGGAGGGTAAATGGTATCCAGGCAGGAGTGGCCTTTTTCCAGGCGGCATAAGCCGGATATTTTTTGCCTGTGATACCTTCAGCCAGTAAGGTGCTCCCGATAAAAAGAATGACAAGCACGATAACAGCCAGACCCGAGGGTAACCAGGCCAAACCGGCAGTGAGAGGGTAGAGGGATACAATTAACCATTGTCCCATTTCACCTACATAATTTGGATGTCTGGAGAATCTCCATAAACCAAAAGTGTTGAATCCCAATTTTACCCTGGGATCGTCGGAGTTCCCCCGCCTGGCATAGTAGGCAAATTGCTGTTCATCCGCGACTGTTTCCAAAAGGAGAAGCAGGGCATGAACAGAAAAGAGAATGATGTCCCCGGTTCCAAGGGGTTTATTGGAGGTTCCGGCAAGATAAAGGGGAAAGGTAAATGCATAAATCAGAGAAAGCTGGAATAAAGAGATAAAGAAAAAATTGAATAACTCAAAAGCTACACGGCCGGGAATCTTTTCCCTCATCACTTCCCAGCGGTAATCTTCAACTGTAAATCGGCCATGCTCCACCTTGAATCCGCCTTTAACGGCGAAGTTTCTGGTTAGCCTTACGGCCCATGCGATTACAAGAATACCGGCGATGATAAACCGGGGACTGCTGATGAATCCGGGCAGCCATATAAGAACATACACTGCGGGGAGAACCGACCAGAGCCGATCAACCGTTGAGTAATTTCGTGTGAATAAACCGTAGAGGAACGCATACAGGACACTGACAACCGTCAGTACTACAGTGATAAGAAGAGGAAGGGGCATGGTTTGCATCGGGGGGCTCCTAAGCAATATTTAGGGTCAAGTCTATCATTTAAAATCCGGTTCATAAACGGTAACTGGCTCCGTTTTTCCTTTTACTTAAGCGAAAGCCGCCTCCTCTGGTGGCGGTTCCGGAAGGGCTTTGCCTTGGATCCTGTTTCCGAAGTTCGGCGGCTTTTGCAACACCGTAAGCCCCCTATGGGGGCGCAACTCCCAAGCCACCTGCTTTGCAGGTGGGTGGTTGACTTTTGATTTGTACTTTTTCTTCCACTTGAAATCATTCCTGACAAGATCGAAGGTCTTCTGGGATACGAGGATTGAGGACCCTGTTTCTTTATTCAAGGATTTAATTCTTGAAGCTGTATTCACCGTATCGCCGATAGCTGTAAACTCCTTCTTCTTTCTGTACCCGAGATTCCCGACAATCACCTTCCCCGTATGAACACCGATACCG
>JAUUYD010000231.1 GCA_030590585.1 Spirochaeta sp. | reverse complement strand
CCAGTTACGCGTCTCAAATTGAGGCCTTTATACCCATTCAGAACGGCTGCAACAAATTCTGTAGTTTCTGTGCTGTGCCTTACACCCGGGGCCGGGAGGTTTCAAGGCCTTCAGAGGATATCCTGCTGGAGGTGCGAAATTTGGTGGAAAACGGATGCCGATCTCTGACTCTTCTGGGTCAGAATGTGAACTCTTACGGTCTGGATAAGAAGGATTGGGAGCTCTCTTTTTCCCAGCTTATGAGGGCTGTAGGGGAAATCGGACAGGAGAGTGGACGTGAATTCTGGACTTACTTCACATCACCGCATCCCAGGGACATTACCCGTGAATTACTGGAAGTTATGGCTGAGTATGAAGTGCTGGCGAAGTGGATTCATCTTCCCCTGCAGTCAGGGGATGATAAGGTTCTGCAGAAGATGAATCGGAATCATTCCATGGACCGCTATCGGGCTGTGGTGGAGGATATACGCAAAGTTCTCCCTCAGGCCGCATTATTTACCGATATTATTGTCGGTTTTAATGGCGAAACTCCGGAACAATTCGAACACACTGCCGATGCAATGCGGGAGTTCAAGTACGATATGGCCTATATCGCCAAGTACAGCCCCCGGCCCGGGGCGGTGAGCGCAGCTTGGGAAGATGATGTCAGCCGGGAGGAAAAAGAGCGCCGTTTCCGTTATCTTGGAGAGATACTCCAGCAAACAACCGCTCCTCTGAATCTTCAAAGGGTGGGCACTGTTGAGCGGGTTCTGGTAACAGGTATGGACCGGAAAAAAGGATACCTCTCGGGATACAACCAGGGCCGTATACCCGTCCGATTGGCTGATGAAGGTGTACAAGTTGGTGATTTTGTTGATGTAAAGATTGTCTCATCCCGGCCGCTGAGCATTGAAGGCCGGGTGATCTGATGCCCTCAGGTTCAAAAAGCCCCGGGCGGGTGGCCTTTAAAACTCTCGGCTGCAAGCTGAACCAGGCTGAAACCGAGTCTATTGCTACGGGATTCAAGGCCCTCGGGTGGATTCTGGTTGATTTTGGCGAAGCTGCGGATGTGATAGTTGTAAACAGTTGTACCGTTACCAATGCTGCTGATAGAAAGAGCCGCTCGGCCATGAATCAGGCAATCAGGAGTATGGAGAACCGGAATCCCGGGAGTACGCTGAAAGTATCAGGGAATGAACTGGTAGTGATGACCGGCTGCTATGTGGATGGTCATCGGGAAAAACTTGAAGCTGACGGGCGAACCTATGTGGTGGGGAACAACCATAAAAGTCATATCCCCCAGCTGGTTGATGCCCATTTCCGGGGAGAAATACTTCCGGGTTATTCCGAGAGTGAACGGGATCCCTTCGGCTACCCCGTGGCAGAGAAGATTTTCAGAACCAGGGCCATGATCAAGATTCAGGACGGCTGTGATAATTTCTGCAGCTACTGCATCATTCCCTTTGTACGGGGTAGGGGTATCAGCCGGCCCTTGGCGGAAACCGTTAGAGCCGTGGAGGAAGCGGCGGCTTCAGGATTCAGGGAAATCGTTCTTACCGGTGTGAATATGAGCCGCTGGGAAGAGGTTCGCGGTGAAAAAAAGCGGGGATTTGCAGACCTCGTGGAAGCATGTCTGAATGCAAAAGGCAATTTTCGCCTGCGCCTCGGGTCGGTTGAACCCGATCTCATTGATGAGAGGCTGATCAGTTTGATGATACACCCGAAGATGACTCCCCACATGCATCTCTGTCTGCAGTCAGGCTCGGAAAAAATCCTCTTATCCATGAAACGCCAATATACCGCCGCTGATTTTGTGCGTATTGCCGAAGAATTGCGGAAGAAGATTTTCGGATTCAATCTGACTACAGATGTTATCGTGGGTTTTCCCGGTGAAAGTGATGCAGATTTTGCCGATACCCTGGCTGTCTGTGAACGCCTGGGATTCGGCCATATACACACTTTTCCCTACTCCAGAAGAGATGGCACCCGGGCTGTGGGTATGGATGGCCATATCACCGATGCTGTTAAAAAATCCCGGGCAGAGTCCGTCCGTAAACTATCTGTAATTACCAAGCAGGCTTACAGAAGCTTTCTTTTAGGTACTGTTCAGGAGGTTCTGGTGGAAAAGGCCGATAATCAGCCTGACGGCAGTATCAGGGCACGGGGGCTCTCGACAGGCTATGTCCCGGTACAGTTTTCAATACCCGGCGGGGGAGGGGCTGGGATATACACTGTGGAAAGTGTACTGAACCGAATATTCCGTGTGGAAATTGACAGACTGGAATCCGGGGATGATCCGGATCTGATCGGGGAAGCAGTACCTGGTGAATTCTGAGTATTCTCACCCATGATCGATTGATAACCACAATACACAGGAATGAAAACAATGAATTTTAATAAGCTCAAAATATTTTATCAGAATCATCTTCAAGATGTACTCTTTCCATTCTGGATTAACTTCGGAATTGATAAAGTTAATGGAGGTTTTTATACCTGCTTCTCTAATGACGGCAGCAAGCTGACTTCTACGAATAAGTATATCTGGTCACAGGGACGTTTCCTCTGGATGCTTTCCAGGGCAGGCAGCATGAGCTTTCTACCGGGAGACATGCTGAAACAATTCAAGAAGGCTGCCGATCAAGGTGCTTCCTTCCTGAAAGAACACGCGCTTCTACCCAATGGGCACAGTGCCTGGGTTCTCGATTCTGCAGGTCGTCCGATCACCACTGATAGAAATGGTGCCGTTATCAATCCGGAAAATGAAAGTGACTACGAAAGGGGAATTACTGCCGATCTTTTTCTGATATACGGGATGGCCGAGTATGCCAGGTTTGCCGGAAATCAAGAATACTTCGTATTCGCCCTGGATCTGTTTGAATCGGTGTACCAGCGATTGATGAGCGGTAATTATCTTTCTTTTCCCCACAATGAGCCGGCAGGATTCACATCTCATGGTAATCCGATGATACTTCTGGAAACAGCTCAGGAACTTGCTTCAGTATCAGCTTTCTTTTCCGATCCCTCAGAGGAGAGGCTTAGAATTATTGCAATCGACTCGATGAATGATGTTCTGAATAATTTTGTTCAGTATGAAGACAGAATACTCCTGGAAATGATCGACAAGGAGAGCAGAAAGCCAAGAGACGACAAACTCGGGTCTTATTTCAACCCCGGACATTCCATTGAAGATGCCTGGTTCATCATGCATCTGGCAAGAACTATCGGTGATAATAAGGCCCTTCTCTACGGAACCGAAATCGTCCGCTGGATGGTGGATAAGGGATGGGATGGCGAATACGGCGGTCTCTTTCAGTTCGTCCACAAGGATGGAGGCAAACCTCGGGGTACTATCGCGGAAGCCAATATAAATGAACACATGCTCAGCGAGCTGGATGAAAACTGGGATAATAAATTGTGGTGGGTTCATTCAGAAGCCCTCTACGCTCTGATACTGTCATATGAACACAGTCAGGATGATTGGTTTCTGAATGCATACGAGAAAATGCACAAGTACACATTCAGTACATTTCCAAACCCGGATAATAATATTGGAGAATGGCTGCAGATAATGGACCGCCAGGGAAAACCTGTTGACAAAGTGGTTGCTCTGCCGGTTAAGGATCCTTATCACATCACTCGGGCCTTTATGCATATCGTGCTATCTCTTGAGAGAATGACAAGCACTGAGGAAGCAAACTGCAATTCAGAGCTTGGTAAAACGGAATTATCGATTTAACTGACTATGGATTCCCTTATTCCCAAGCGAATGTCGGGATCGTTCCTCGCTACGCTGCGGTACGACCCTAAATATGAGCGGAGTGAACAAGTTCATTCTGACGGGATCGTTCCTCGGCTCCCGCCTCCGGTACGACCCTTGATCCGAATGAGCGCAGGGAAAGCATGATGTAATACCCCGCGGCTCTGCCGCGGAAAGGAATACAGCGGGTTCGCGAAGCGAACTTGCGAGCAGTCGCCAAGGGCGACTCCGGGTCCAGGGCTCTGCCCTGGGGTATGATACCATTCATTGACAGGCGCCAGGTTTTCCCAGATTGAAGAGGATTGTGTATCCCATTTTCCAGCAAACCTATCCAGTTGCATTTTTGCCTCTTTTTTTAGAAATCGACCGATAGATTCTCCTATGGCAAGAACGAACATTGCGTCAAATAGAACGGTTTGTAGTGTCCCCGGTTATTAAGGATTCCGTAAAGTGAGAAGCGTGCGAGCATATTTATTAGATATGCTATATTGTATTTTATATGTTGGCGTGTAAGTTTAAAAATGAGCATTTTGGGAATTAACTTTAAAAACGAGGGATTAATGATATTCAGGAATTATGGCTCTAAAAACAATGATGCAAATAAACCTGCGGCATTGGGGTTCGGCGGTATGCGCTTTGAATCTCCGGATGATACGGATAAATCCGCTGCAACGGTACTTCGGGCATTCGAAAAGGGAATTACCTACTTCGATACGGCACCCGGTTATTGCGGGGATCAGTCGGAGATTATCATGGGCACAGCCATCAATGAAATGAAAAAGACGGATAGACCGTTTACCATTTCAACCAAGTCCAACAAGGCCGATGGCGAAGTATTGAGAGCTGAGCTTGAAACTTCACTCAAGAGGCTGAATGTTGATGCTATTGATTATTATAATTGCTGGTATGTATTAACTTTAGAGGATTGGGAGAGACGAAAGAAAGACGGGGCTGTTGAAGCAATTTTCAAGGCTAAAGAGGAAGGGCTCATCCGTCATGCGGTATTTTCCACTCATTTACCGGGTAATAATATCAGGAATGTGATTGAAGAGGGGTATTTCGAAGGGGTTACTCTTGGATATTCTCTTATCAATTCTCCCTTCAGGCAGGAGGGGATTCAGGCGGCTGCGGATAACGGCCTTGGAGTTGTGGTAATGAACCCGCTGGCCGGAGGACTTCTGACGGCAAACCCGGAATCTTTTGAGTTTCTTAAAGCCCGGCCCGAACAGTCAATGCTTGAAGCAGCGCTGCATTTTCTATTTTCAGATAATCGAATTTCCGTATCACTGGT
>JAUUYD010000172.1 GCA_030590585.1 Spirochaeta sp. | reverse complement strand
GCCAGAGCCGTCGACATTGCCGGCACCGGAATGCCCAGCTCGACGGCTTTGGCGATGACTCGCCGCCAGCCCATCTGCACCCGCTCAACTGTGTTCTTGAAATAATCGGCAAGCAGCAGATTGTTCAGCTCCGGATTGATATCATAGGCTTTCTTAATCTCTCCGAGGAACACCGAGCGGATGATGCAGCCCCCCCGCCACATCAGGGCAATGCCGCCGTAGTTCAGGTTCCAGCCATGCTCCTTCGCGGCTTCCCGCATCAGCATGTAGCCCTGGGCGTAGCTGACAATCTTACTGGCCAGAAGGGCCTGCTCGAGATCGTCAAGAAAAGCCGCCTTGTCACCGTCGAATTTCGAACCAGGACCCTTTAACACTTTGGAAGCCGCAACCCGTTCGTCTTTCAGGGCGCTCAGGCAGCGGGCGAACACCGCCTCGCCGATCAGGGTGACCGGAACACCCAGATCCAGTGCGCTCACCCCGGTCCACTTTCCGGTGCCCTTCTGCCCGGCGGTGTCCAGAATTTTCTCCACCAGGGCCTCGCCCTTGTCGTCCTTGAAGCCCAGGATGTCCCGGGTGATTTCGATGAGGTAGGAATCCAGTTCACCCTCGTTCCACCTGGCGAAGACTTCATGCATCTCGTCGGGACTCATCCCCAGGCCCTGCTTCATCAGCTGATAGGCCTCGGTAATCATCTGCATATCACCGTACTCGATTCCGTTATGGACCATCTTCACATAGTGACCGGCACCACCCTCGCCTACCCAATCGCAACAGGGCTCGCCGTCATCGGTTTTAGCCGAGATGTCCTGGAAGATGGGTTTTACCAGAGGCCAGGCCTCAGGATCTCCACCGGGCATGATGGAGGGTCCCATACGGGCGCCTTCTTCACCGCCTGAAACACCGGTACCGATAAAGCGCAGGCCCGCGGCCTTCAACTTCTCATGCCGCCTGATGGTATCGGGAAAGTGGGAATTCCCGCCGTCAATAATGACATCTCCCTTATCGAGGAGGGGTATCAGCTTGTCGATCCAGAGGTCAACAACATCTCCGGCCTTCACCATCAGCATCACTTTCCGGGGAGAGGCAATCTTCCCTATAAATTCTTCCAGGCTCTCGGAACCCAGGATGGTATCCCGGCCCCTGGCCGGCCCGACCAGAAAATCTGTAGTTTTGGAATATGTCCGGTTGAAAACCGCAACTGTATAACCGTGATCGTTCATATTCAAAACCAGATTCTGACCCATTACCGCCAGGCCGATCAGCCCGATATTTGCTTTCATAACTAAAACCTCCTGTACACAGGTGTATTTCATAGTCGCAACATGAATTGCGAAAATAACGAAAGCCCAACAGCGGGTTCCCGGGAATCCGGGAACTTGCGAGCCCCGTCAGGCGTAAGTTGTTTTTGGCAATTCTTTCCCTGCGACATGAAATAGACCTCATAACCCGAAGCAATAAAAATTTCACTCCGGGCCTTAGATTTCCTTATTCCCTAATCCCTAATTCTCAAATCTGTCCGCATGTGCCCAGAGCCCAAGTGCAGGATTGGCGACAAAGAATATCTCCTCGCCGTTCACATTGTTCCATCCGGTCTTCAATACCGAAGGATCGTACTTTTTAAGTAAGAGTTCCAGTTCCGCATAAGCGAATCCAACCCCCTCAATTTCTTCCCGGCTTAAATGCCCGGGCGCGTAGGTAATTGAAAACCGCCCCTCTGAGGAGCCGTGAATCAGATGGGCCGCTGCACTGAGATTGACTCCAAGGTCTTTGTTTTCCTTCACCGAAGCGAGGGTTTTCGGGGTACCGAAATATCCATACTTACGGATGAGCTTATCGATTTCACCATCCTCACCGAACTCTTTAACTCCGGGAGCAAGAACGATGAGTTCACCGCCGTCGGCCATGGCCATACGGGTGCGGTATACTGATTTATTCCCCAGCCAGGTGCTGCGGAACTCTTCGGGATCCAGGTACACCACACACTTTTTGATGGGCTTTTCCACCATGGTGAAGTTCACCTTCACAGCCAGGGCCGCGGCTTTCTCGAAGCACTCCCGGCCGTCACCGATGTAAAGGCCCCTGACAACCAGAGCTCCTGAGTCATCAGGCCCGAGTACGGTTTGAGCGTAAAGGATCTGAGGCAGTTTCTCTGAGAAATCCCTCACCGCATAATCCAGTACCGCTCTCACTGGGTTATCCGCCCGGCCCATGATGCGTTCCATTCCGTGAACCGCCCCGAGGAAATGACTCTTGTGAATCCCGCCTTCGCCGCCGACTCCCACGAAGATGTTCTTGGAGTGATTGGCCATTCCAATCACTTCATGAGGAACTACCTGTCCCGGGGAAAAGATAAGATCGAACCCTCCTTCAACCAGCAGGGTATTCACCTGTGCCGGCCAGTCGTAATCCAGCTTACCCCCGGAGATTTCGGAAATAAACGATCCCGGAACCGTTCCCAAAGTGGCCAGATCGCTGCGCCATTTATGCTCCCGGAAGAGTTTATGGGGTACCCCGGGGAACATCTTGTTCATCTCTTCTCCGATCATGGGAACATGGGTGCCCAGAGCCGGCAGAATATCCGTAAGGGCCTCACCGTAGTAATCCCGGGCAAAACGGGTAAGATCCCCGGCCCTGGAATGAAATCGTGTGATGTCCGGGGGAACCGCCAGCACTTTCTTCCGCTTACCGATTTTATCAAGAGCCTCGTTTAATCCGGCTCTCATGTCATCGCCAGAGAGAACAACCTTTTCACCGCCATGTTCGTAATACAGCATTATTTGTTGACCTCCCATGGTGCTTTTTCGGGCAAGGCTGCATCGAAGGCCGCCAGGAGGTCATCCTGAAAATCCCCGGCATAAGTCCCTGCAAAGAACCGCTCCAGACCCTCATCCCGGAACCTGTTCCAACTCTGCTCCTCGGAACCGGGAAGGATGGGGAAGAAGAGCACAGCGTTTGACTGAGCCGCCTTCAAATCCCCGGGGGCATCCCCTATCATGAGAATCTTCTCTTTATCGTACTTCCCCACTGCGGCAAACTCCAGATGCTCACCCTTGGTACCCCGTTCCTGACCCGCGATAATGCGGATATAATCGGCAATCCCGTGCTCGGCCCATTCCCGCTCCAAATCGGCGGTGGGAGTCTGGCTCACCACCATCAGATCGGCCCTGGTTACAGCGGTTTTAAGAATACCGGGTACCTGGGGATAGGGGGGGAGGTTCCGCACAATCTTCTTAATAGCAGCGGTAACATCCTTCGACCATCCAAGAGCCCTCTGCAGATCCGGATCGGGATTATTTGCCACTTCGGGAATCAGGGTAGCCTCACCGAGTTTGGTTTCCCGTTCGGTCCATTCCTTCAGGCCCGCGACTGAGGGAATGGTGATATTCCGATCTATCACTTCATGACGTTCTTTGAGGAGCTCAACAGCCCGGAGAACGGCGAGAAATCGATTTACTCCTCGGGTTTTGGAATAAAGGTTAACAAACTCCCAAACTTCCCGAGTGGCCTTGGCCGCACCCTGCATATCAAAATTATTTACAAATGCCGGACAGAAGCATTCTTTCTGCTTGATTTCCATGCTGTCGAAGACACAGCCGTCGGAATCGAAGCCGATGAAAAAATCCTTCTCAGCTTTGAGGTTTTTCAGTTCCTGAACAAGTTGGCTCATTTCGTTTCCTTGCGTTTTTTGATAATTATCGAAACTTTATTCAATTTATCGGGGTTCAGTCAAGGGGCCGGCCGCCACACTCCCCGGATTACACAAACTGCCCGGCACACAATCCGGATGACCAGGCCCACTGAAGGTTGTATCCTCCGAGCCAGCCGGTAACGTCCAGCACTTCTCCGATAAAGTACAATCCCGGAACAGCTTTGGTTTCGAAGGTTTTGGAAGAGAGAGCATCGAGGTTAACACCTCCCCGGGTGACTTCAGCCGTACGATAGCCTTCGGTCCCGTTGGGTTTGATACGCCAACTGTGAATATGATTGGAAATGTCCCGGCAGTCAGATGGGGTAAGTGATTTCAGGGGCTTATCGGCAAGAGCCGGGGGTATCAGAGCAGAGACCAGACGTTTGGGCAGATACCGGGACAACAGGCCCCGAACCAGACTGGACGGTGCTGTGTCTCTTGCCTCTTCAACAATATCAACCAGTATTTTGCCGGGAAGCAGATTGATGGTGAGCTCTTCTCCCGGCTGCCAGTAGTTGGAAATCTGAAGTATCACCGGGCCGCTTAAACCCCTATGGGTAAATAATAGATTCTCCTGAAAACTCATGTCTCCGGCAGTCACTGAGGCGTCAACGGCGATTCCGGCAAGGGGAGCAAACCGCTCCTTATCTTTTTTATGGAGGGTAAGGGGAACAAGCCCTGGAGAGAGAGCTGTTACAGGAATGCCGAACTGTTCAGCTATACGATAGCCCAGTGGACTGGCACCGGCTGAAGGCAGGGATAACCCTCCGGAGGCAACTACCAGGGAATCTGCAGAATACTCTCCACGGCTGCTATGCACCAGGAATCCGCCTGCCGGTTTCTGTACAACTGAACTGATCTTAATACCGGTTTTCAGGACCGCTCCGGCGGAACGGGCCTCATCTAACAGCATTTCCTGAATCTCCCGGGCGGAGCCGGTGGTAAAGAGCTGTCCATGATCCCGCTCTTCCCAGCTGATTCCACGATCTTCCAGGGAGGCGATAAAATCCCACTGGGTGTAGCGGCTTAGGGCGGATTTGCAGAAATGGGGGTTGTTCGAGAGATAATTTTCGGGATTTACATCGATATTGGTGAAGTTACACTTGCCGCCGCCGGAGATCAGTAATTTCTGTCCGGCCTTCTCTTCATGCTCTAGAAGAAGGGTTTTACGCCCACGCCGGCCGGCTTCGGCGGCACAAATCTGTCCGGATGCACCGGCACCGAGTATCACAACATCATAGGACTTATCCACTTACAGAACCTACTATGGAAGGAACATGTCCGCTACCCGGAAGGTTTATATGATTCTATTCACTGAAGCAGCTCCTTTTGGGGATGGTTGTTGATTTATTCGATAATATTATCTTGAAAATAGACTGATTCAGTATAAAGAAGGATTCATGCTCTTTTACAAAAAGGCCTGAACTGTCAGAATACGGATGTCAGCTCCCGGTAGATCGAAGGAGATCTCATGCCTCAAGATCCAAGTATTTATGATAAGTGCCATGCCTATGATCATCCTGAACGGGCTCGTGATGAGGGATGGTATCCTTACTTCCGTCCTATAGAGAAGGCAGAGGGGTCCCACATTATCATCGGGGGTAGAGAGCTGATGATGTTCGGTTCCAACAACTACCTCGGCCTGGCCCTGGATGAACGGGTACGGGAAGCTGCCATTAAAGCTATTCGTGACTACGGCACAAGCTGCTCAGGTTCCCGTTTTATGAATGGAACTCTGGATCTTCATGAGGAACTTGAAGACAGGCTGGCCAAATTCTCAGACCAGGAAGCGGCCTTGAGCTTCACTACCGGATACCAGGCCAACCTTGGTTCCATAAGTGCCATGGTGGGCCGAGGTGAACACGTTATATCAGACAAGTACAATCATGCTTCCATTATGGACGGAATTTTCATGGCCAAGGGCTTCGCCGGCGATGTGAAGCTTCATCGATACAAACATAATGACATGGGAGAACTCGAAGCAAGACTCATGGGCATTCCTGAAGGAGAGCCCAAGCTCATTGTCACCGATGGTGTTTTCTCCATGGAAGGAGACATCATCCGCCT
>JAUUYD010000200.1 GCA_030590585.1 Spirochaeta sp. | reverse complement strand
TGAAATTGCGTCTGATGGCATCCAGGGTGTCACTCATCTTCAGGAATATTCCCACAAGTTCCGGGTCGAAGAGCTTATCCGATTTGCTCTTTAGAAAATGAAGGGCGGCTTGGTTGGTCCATGCTTCCTTGTAGGACCGTTCGGAAGTCAGGGCATCATAAACATCGGCAATTGCGACAATTCGCGCGGATAATGGGATTTCTTTTCCCTTTTTTCCCTTGCTGAATATAATCGGATTGGCACTGACGTCTTTAATTTTTCCCGGATAACCTGATCCATCCCAGCGTTCGTGATGATTCAGGACGACTTCTCTGGCAATTTTGTCCCATAATGATTCAGTGCTTGGAAAAAGACGGGCGCCGAAAATTGTGTGCTGGTACATCAGCATTTTTTCTTCTTTATTGTAATGCCCGTTTTTAGCGAGTATGTCACCGGATACTCCGGCCTTACCTACATCATGAAGAATTGCAGCAGCGCGGAAAGCTTCCTTTTTCTGATTTCTTTCAGCCAGGCTCACTCCCCTGGATTCGGCAAAATGGTCGTAGAGAACCAGGGCATACTCGCCCACTCTTTTCGCGTGATTTCCTGTTTCGTAAGGGTCCCGCAATTCGGCTATGGACACCATCCTCATAACCATTTCTCTTGCCATGGAGGCTTTCTCGAGAGCGAGAACGGCATGGTCTGCCAGGAAAGAGATATGCACCTTGTCCATTGCGGAAAATGGAACGGTTCTACCGCCGTATTGGGCGTTGATAAGTTGAATAACACCAAGAGTTTTCTGGTTGTTTCCCACCAGAGGAATTACAAGCTGGCTCTGGGTATGATAATTCGTCTGTTTGTCGAATTCAGGATTAAACGTAAAATCAAGACTATCAGGCAGTGCATACACATCATCGATAAGCAGAGCCTGACCGGTAACTGCCACGAATCCTGCAAGACTGTTCTTGTTCAGGGGTATGCTTCTGTCGGTGTATGCGAATTTGTCTTCACTCTTCCCATCGGGAAACAGGGTGTCGTTCTCGATATAATTGAAATACAGCTTGTCGTTGTTTCGCAGGTACAGGGTTCCGGCATCGGCCCGGACGAATATTCGTGCTTCATAAAGAATGCGTTCAAGGAGAACGGTATAGTCGTGAATCTGGTGTAAATCTCTGATGACTTTCAACAGATCTTTTGTTTCAGGTCTGGCACTCATTAACGTACTTCCTATACAGAGTTGTCTCCAGTCTAAATCTATCGGCGTTACAGGGTTATTTCCTGCAGAAAAAATGAATTTTGATACAACGAGGCCATTTTACAGTAAAAAAGACAGATATTGAACTCTTGACGCATTATTCTTGTGACGATAGGCTCTTTGTCAACACCGTGATGGTGAAGGAGAATTTGTTAATGGCAGGTATCAGCCTGAATAGTATCTTTCTCAACATCTCCATTATCAATCTTCTACTATCGCTAATTATTATTCCCTGCCGGTTCGACAGGGGGTATCATTGCGGTGTAACGGCTTAAGCTGCTGCGAACCATAAAATGATTAACCTCCTGAATGGATCGGGCGACCTTTTAAAAGGGTCGCCTTTTTCGTATCAGTTGGTTCAAGGAGACATGTATGCCTGATAAAGGAAGAATTATTCTCTTCGATACAACCCTGAGGGACGGCGGCCAGACAAGGGGTGTTCATTTCTCGGTGGAAGATAAAATCAAGTTGTCCATGGAACTTGATGATATGGGCTTTGATTATATTGAAGGGGGTTGGCCGGGTTCCAATCCCAAGGATATTCGGTTTTTCAATGAGATGAAAAAAATATCATTGAAGCATGCCCGGCTCACATCTTTCTCTTCCACACGATTTAAAAATACAGATCCGGCAAAAGATAAAATTCTCGGGGAACTTCTGAAGGCTGAAACTCCGGTGTTCACAATATTCGGGAAAACCTGGGATATGCACGTCTATGAGTCTCTTGGAACTACACTCGATGAAAATCTGAGCATGATTCACTCCACTGTTGAATATTTGAAACCCCGGGGTGATGAAGTGGTTTATGACGCTGAGCATTATTTTGATGGATTCAAGACCAACCCGGAGTATGCGATTAAAACCCTGAAAGCTGCTGCTGATGCCGGGGCAGACTGGATTGTTCTTTGTGATACTAATGGCGGTGCCCTGCCGGAAGATATTCGGATTGCCACCCTGGCTGCCATAGATGCCGTTGATAAACCCATCGGCATTCATACTCATGATGATGGGGGGCTCTCCCTTGCAAATACCATAGTTGCCGTTGAACTGGGAGCTACGATGGTACAGGGTACCATCAATGGTTTGGGTGAGCGCTGCGGCAATGCAAATCTCTGTACAGTTATTCCCACATTGAGTCTTAAAATGGGCTATGAAAGTCTTAAGGATGAGAATATCACCGGATTGACGAGACTCAGCCATCTGGTATCTGAATTGTCCAATAAACCTCATCAGGAAAGTCTTCCATATGTCGGGGAAAGGGCCTTTACCCACAAAGGGGGCATCCACGTTTCGGCTATTCGGAAAAACCCGAAATTATATGAACATCTGCCCCCTGAAACAATCGGTAATCATCGAGACGTTCCCATCAGTGATCAGGCCGGTAAGTCCAATATATTACAGAAGGCCGGTGAATTGGGTATGCAGGTGGATGATGGCAACGCAAAAACCATCGTAGCCAGAGTTAAGGAACTGGAAGCGGAAGGTTATCATTTCGAAGGAGCGGATGCTTCTTTCGAACTGCTTACCGATGAACTTTTGAACAGGCGGCGTACATTCTTTACCGTTCATGGTTTTCGGGTGCATTCCTGGGAGAATGAAAAAGGAGAAATCTGGTCTGAAGCAACCATCAAGGTTTCGGTTCCTGATTCAGTAGCAGGTTCAGGGGGGCATCATACCTCCTTTGAGCACACTGTTGGAGAGGGATCCGGCCCTGTGGAAGCCATGGACCGGGCCCTACACAAGGCTCTTGAAACATTTTATCCCGGTATTTCCGGAATTCGTCTGACGGACTACAAGGTTCGAATCCTGGATGAACAAGCCGGCAGTACTGCGGTAACCCGTGTATTGATAACAAGCAGTGACGGACTGAGGCATTGGGGGACTGTAGGAGTTTCGCAGAATATCATTGAGGCCTCATGGCGGGCTCTGGTTGAATCTCTGGAATACAAACTTAAAAAAGATGAGGAAAGAAAATAATGAAGAGAATTACTATTTTTGATACAACACTCCGGGATGGTGAACAATCTCCCGGTGCTTCTATGACAGTAGAGCAGAAAATTGAAATGGCTATCGCCCTGGACCGTCTGGGTGTGGACAGGATAGAAGCCGGTTTTCCCGTTTCTTCACCCGTTCAGTTTGATGCTGTAAAAAGAATTGGAGCCGCAGTAAAGAATGCCACTGTTGTAGGACTGGCTCGATGTAAGAAAATTGACATTGATGCTGTCCGGGACTCTCTGGCCGATTGCCCCGGTAAGATGATTCATGTATTTCTGGCAACCAGTCCACTTCACATGAAGTATAAACTGCGAATGAGTGAACAGGAGGTTCTTGACTCCATTAAAGAGCATGTCACTTACGCCCGGGAGCAGGGCTTTGATCTGGTTGAATTCTCAGCTGAAGATGCCTCCAGATCCGAATGGGATTTCATGGTGAAGGCTTTGCAGATCGCTGTTGCAGCCGGGGCGAATACCCTGAACATTCCGGATACCGTTGGATATGCCATGCCCGATGAGTATGGCAGCAGGATGGCCCGCCTCAAAGAGGTGATTCCCGAGCTTGGAGATACTGTACTGTTATCTTCTCACTGTCATAACGACCTTGGACTTGCCCTGGCCAATTCACTGGCGGCGGTTCGTTCAGGGGCGGATCAGGTGGAAGTTACCCTCAACGGCATTGGAGAGAGGGCCGGAAATGCCGCTCTGGAAGAACTGGTGATGGCATTGAAAGTCCGGAAAGATCTCTGGGATGTGGAAACCGGGGTAAATTCCGAATATCTCTATCCCACCAGTCGATTGCTGCAGAATATCACCGGGCTGGTAACCCCCCGGAATAAACCCATATTCGGTGATAATGTCTTCAGTCACGAGTCGGGTATACACCAGCATGGGGTTCTCAAGCACAGGGAAACTTATGAGATTATGAATCCGGATCATATCGGCCGGAGCCGGGAAACTCTGGTGATGGGTCGCCATTCGGGTAAACATGCCCTGAAAGAGAAGCTGGAACAGTACCATATCGTTCTTAAAGAAGAGCAGATGAACTCACTTTATGAGAAATTCACTGTGATCGCCGACAAAAAGAAAGAGGTCTATGACGAAGATCTCTTTACTCTGGTATCCGGAGTTCTTGGTGACCTTCCTGCCGGCTGGCGGCTTGAAAGCTTTCAGACCTGGACGGGAAACAACGTCATCCCTTCAGCTACGGTACAGATGAAGAAGGGTGAAGATGTCAGTCTCGGCACCCAGGCGGGAGATGGTCCCATTGATGCGGTATTCAAGTCTATTGATCAGTGTACCGGAAACCAGGGCCGTCTGACCGAATATATTATTCAAGCAGTAGGCAGCGGGAAGGATGCTCAGGGACAGGTGAAACTTCAGGTTGATTTCCAGGGGGTTCTGGTTGACGGCAAAGCCTCGTCCACGGATATTATCGAAGCCTCGGCTCTGGCTTATATCAATGCACTGAACCGCAGGGAAATGATGACTGATAATGGTGTTAAACCCGAACATCCCTAAAGGAGGGACTGCTGTTTAAGGTTTCGGCAGTCCCATCCCGGTTCCGATTTACCCGGAGATATCCAGTTCACGGGCTTTGATATAGAGCCAGTCTGAGAGTCGATTAAGAAACTTAAGAGCATCTCCCAGATGGTTCAGTTTTTTCTCCCGGATCAGTTTGACAAGATGTCTTTCGGTTCGGCGGCAGACAGTTCGGGCAAGATCTGCCCTTGCTCCGCTTTCACTCCCGCCGCAGGTGCTGAAAAGCGGTGGTAAATCGACTCTTTCCATAAGTATCTTCTGTCGGTCTTCCAGTTCTTCGATATCTTTATCTCCCACCAGGTCCATTTTTTTATAGGCAGGATGGGTGGGGGCCAATGCAAGCATACCGCCAATTTTCAGAAGGCAGTTTTCCATCCAGTTTATTTCCTCTTTATCTATGGGAACGTCCAGGGATGCTTTGAGTAATCCGAGGAAGGAATGCAGTTCATCAACATCACCGAGAACTCAAAGACAACTGTGGACAGTGCCATAATCAGGAAAATTGGCTGCCAGCCACCTTTGCCCATGAAAAGTATTTCCGTTTTGACCATGATCATAAGACCGAGTGTGAAACTTGCCACATCAATAACGACTAC
>JAUUYD010000003.1 GCA_030590585.1 Spirochaeta sp. | reverse complement strand
TTGGCCGGAACCAGGTCTGGCAGCCGCTCAGACCCTCAGATCTTCCTCCGAATCTGGATTACGGTAATCCTTCTTCATGGACACCGGTTATTCCTGAATTAAAGTAGCCCTGAAGCAGTTTCCTCCGTAGACTTTATGAGGGTGGTTTGGCTATAATGTCTCCACTCTTAAAGAATTGAGGCTGATATGACTAAAAAGAACTCCAGCATTCCCCTGGAAGATCTGGTGTCCACTGATAAAAATATGTATGAACTCACCAATGCCGCCATCCACCGTGCAAAACAGATCAGCATGACTGGTGCCGAGGAACTGGAAGCGGCTGGGGGTAAGATTGTCTCCCAGGCAGTTAAGGAAATCGTCACCGGAGAGGTGCAGTATAGCATCAAACAGGACTGATCCTCCGAAGGTTATCCTGCTTTTCGGGCCAACTGGCGTCGGAAAGACCGCGTTGCTCAATCGAATCTTCTCAGTTGGGGCGGAAGTCATCAGTGCTGACGCCCTTCAAGTCTATAAAAGCCTGAATATTGGAACAGCTAAACCGAATCCCGGGGTTCTCTCCCGCATACCTTATCACCTTATTGATATTATAAACTACAAAGATCAATACAGTGTAGGTGACTTTTGTCGGCAGGCAGATGAATGTGTACGGCACATACTTGCCGCAAATCGTCTTCCGGTAATCTCCGGCGGTACCGCCTATTATCTGAAGGCCTGGTTAATGGGTCTTCCGGTGACTCCCAGCTCGGATTCCTTGATCAGGACCCGCCTTGAAGAAAAATGGACCGGGATAAGTGATGAGATTCTTGGAGAGGAAGTTCATCGTTTCGATCCGGTCAGTGCTTCAAGAATCGGTAAGCATGACCGCTACCGTATGCTTCGGGTTCTGGAGGTTCACGCTCAATCCGGCCGGCCGCTTTCTTCTTTTCCTGTTCCTGATACTCCACGAGAAGACTACCAGACGCTCCTGATAGGGCTTAAACGGGAGAGGGCGGAGCTGTACCGCCGGATAAATGAAAGGGTGGCTCTCATGTTCAAGGATGGTCTGCCCCGGGAAGTGGCGGCATTACGCCGTGATGGGGCCGGAAGGGAGCATCCCGGTATGAAAGCCATAGGATATCGAGAATGGTTTGCCTTGCCTGGAGAGCCGGAACCTGATGATGAGGCAGTTCAGAAGCTGATAGCCAGAAATACCCGGCGATATGCCAAGCGTCAGATTACATTCTTCTCGTCTCTTCCCGATGTGCATTGGTTTGATGCCGGAGAAGATCCTGAAGCTCCCGGCGGCATCATTCAGCTTGTCAGTGATTTTCTTAAAGACAGATCTGTCTTCAACCTCTCTTGACCAATATGCCCCGGTTAGGGATAATCCATAAACACTTATCCGGGCCGGTTTTGTTTCGGTAACGGAGTAAATTTTGAGGAGACTCGACAGTGCCCTGTGGAAGAAAACGTAAAAGAAAGAAAATCGCAACTCATAAACGTAAGAAAAAACTCAGAAAGAACAGACACAAGAATAAATAGTTGCCAGGCTGAAACCTGAACACATCATTCAATCGACAAGGCGGTTACCAGTTAATGTGTAACCGCTTTTTCACGTCCGGATACTCTTATTGACCCCTGACGCCCTCAGTGCTGAAGTTCTTGCTCTCGCCGGAAGGTACCGTGTTGATTCGTCCCTTTCCCTGAACAGCATCCCGGCAGTGGAGCAAATTCGCAAACACACTTCCTCCTCTGACCTTGTGATATGGCCCTTCGATCAGGGAGGACTTGCCTGGGAAGCAGCCGGCAAAACGCACAAAAGAAGGTTAGGCGATAAGAGCCGGGTTTTTTGTGTCAGCTGGAACTTCTTTCCTGAAACACCGGAATTGTGGAAACAGCTGGATAAAGCTGCTTCTGCGGCAGGAAGACGTATAATATCGGTTAAACTTTTTTCCGGTGAACATGGAGAGCTCTCTCCAAAAAGAAAACCCCGATACCCGGTGATAATTCAGAAATTGCTTGATGTATTATTCCCGGCAGCAGTTCCTCCTGTCTCTGAAGCTGATCAGCCCGACGGGGATTCAGTACATTTTCACATCCCTGTTTCAATGCCTCTGTCTGAGTATTCTTTTAAAGGGAAAAGTTCAGAAAAGACAGTAAAATCTGCCCTCATAACAGATGCCTCAGATAAACTTCCCGAGGTATATAATCTGTGGGTTAAGGAGTCTCCCAGCCGTATTCATATCGGAACGGATGTGGATATCCGGGAAAAAATATTGGCTGTATATGCGGCATCAAGCGCCGGACTTTTACCAGTAGCAACACTTGCTCCAGGTGAATCTGCTGCCGCTGCAGTTCTTCTGAAGGCTTATTCAAAGAGTATGACCCTTGATAAAGAACTAAAAGCGATAATCCGGGTACAGGAAGATTGGTCTGCTGTCCCGGTATTTCAGTCCGTACTTGATATTCCTATTTTAACACCGGTATCTGACATGGATATTCAAGGCGCCTTGAAATGGGCCGCCGATGCATCCACCCTTGTTTTGATAATTGACCCCGGTAAATCATCGATTCCAGTAAAAATTCAGCATAAAAAAAACTGGATCAGTGAGTCATACTTGCTGCTCAAAGAGAAAAACAGCGGAAGTGCCGGGCGAATACTGCTTATTGTACCCGGGATTTTGGCCAAAGAGGCCTGTAAAGCCGCGGATAGGCTTGTAAAAGATAACTTTTCAGCAGCTGTTATATCCTTAAGATTTGTTCAGCCCCTGGAGCCTTCCGGCATTGTACGTTTTTCAGAGAATTTTGATCTGGTAATCATTACTGATCCTGATAAATCCATGGGTGGTCTTAAAGCTGATCTGGGAATGTGCCTGATTAAAAATAATAAAACACATATCGTTATACCTGAATCGGCAATGAACGGGAAAGCTCTTGCCGAGTATGCTGCAGGTATTCATCGGGAAGACAGGTTCAGACGAACAGTGGATGATGTAAAAAGAGATCGTTGGCGTTAGCGGTGTCTGATTACCAGAATCTGTAATGGTACGGATATGACATTGCTCCCGGAGAAGTCCTTCAATGCGCCAATAATGCCGGCGACAGTTGCATCAGCTTTACGGCCTTCAGAAGCCTTGACGATTCCGGCAAACCTTCCAATCCCCATTTTTTCACCTGCCGTATTCTTTAAGTTGAGAATTGAAGGTGTATAGACAACAACAAAATCTCCGCCGGACATTGTTATATTCAGTGTCTGTAAACCCCGACTGCCGAAACCCCTGCTTCCCAATGGGGGATTTACAGAATTCATACCATTTTTGGAAAGAGATATTACGTTTCCCGTCGCCATGCGTTTGAGCAGCATAGGCGGTAATAAAAGAGGCAGGAATACCAGTTTGTCATTTTGAAACTTTCCTGTAACACCCATCATGGTTTTTCCAGCAGCTCCGGCGGCGTCGAGAGCCTTTCTGTGCACCGATCTGACAATTTTCGGCAGTGCAGTTTCGGTTCTGAAACTTCGTGAGAGTTCGCTGCGGACCAAATGGGCAAAAAACAGAGATTCCAGGCTGTCGGCCCCGGAATCCATGAAAGAGAATCCTGACAGCTGATGTTCTGCCGATGTATAAACGTCATGAAATCCGGTTGCCGGGTAGGATGAACCCTGCCTGGAAGATGCCAGATCCCATACCGGATCCCATGGTATGGATTCAGGGTACAGAGTTGAACGGATGCTTTTAGTCAGAAGCTTCTCATGCACTGAAATCTGATGGGTTGAGACTGCAGGTATTTCAAGTAATTCCGGTGCATCCAGCTCTTCAAGAACTTCAAGAACTTCCGGTTCTTCGGCGTTTGAAACTTTGCGGATAATAAGAAAAGGAATGGCAGCTGTAAGGGATGCGGGAAGGCTCATATATATGAATATGGAAATAAACTGGTTTGTGGAATTACCGGCAGTATACGCGATAAGAAGAGGGATTAACGCGGTTACAAAGATAAGCAGAGATCCAATTCGGCAGGGATGAGATTTAATACTGTGATAAACCCAGAGGCCGAATGCAGTACCAACAGAAATCATAATGTACCAGGGCAGGGGGTTGAAGTCAAAAAGGTGTTGATAAGCTGCCGGTATGAATTGTAAAGCAAAGATTGGAATAATCAGCCAGAGAGATACAAGGATTGTGAGAACCAGATCAATTATGGTGATGATTACCGGATCACGCCCGCCTGCTGTCGATATTGTTTTTCTCCAGAAACTCAATGCAGGCGGGATAGCTGCCCGAACTGCAACGGCGGGTATTATCCATGGTATCAGTGCTGATAATCCGGGAAAGAAGTAGAGTAAAGGCTCGAGAGAGGCTAATGATATAAAAAAAGCGAACAAGGCAAGGTTAAGCACTGCAAAATCTTTCCTGTTGACGTATCCTATTAATCCGCCAATGAAAAGTATGAACCCCAGAATGAGGGACAGTGCCGGTACCAAAAGATTCTTTGAAATTATGATCAGCTGGTGACGCCGGAGGTCAGACTTGGTTCCAACCACTGACAGTGCAGGTAGTTCTGTATATCCACGGCGAAGATAAACTTTCATAAGAATCGTTATCGAGTCATCAATCCCGGTTGGCAGGGTTGATAGATATGGAATTGGAGATGATGGCTGCCACCATGGGGGGCCGGATCCGGATTCCGCCATTTTTTTACCATCAACATAGAGATACCAGGCGAGGTTTGTTCCGCTGATCAGCAGCGAATCATCATTTGGTTCAACAGGGATTTTTAATTTAAGCCAGAACCAACCTTCGGATTCTATGAGCAGGCCATCCAGATTGGGAAATCCCTCAAGACTGATAAAATCCTGAATAATTACACTTCCAGGTACTGCGGATGCGGTTGCTGGTGCGAATTCCCATGTCGAAGCACATAAAGATGAGCTTATTGAGAGCAGGAATACTGCTGTAACCTTGAAGCGCATGGTATTATCCTTTTACTAAAGAGGTCTTTGGCCATTCTATCGACATTAATTTACCTAGAGTATATTATATTTCATTGTGAACTATCGGGATTGAAAGAGATATATTCAGTCCGCGTGGAAAACCTGAATGGTAGTATTCGGTGACTTTCTCAGATATGCAGAAACTTACAGTCACATTGTTCAGGCAAGAGACCTTGTAAATATGGCAATGAAGCAGGTGTTGCCTGCATCAGAGTCAATTTGAAGACCCTCGTATCCACGTCCGATTCGTAGGATAAATCAGCCCGGAAAGCACAACAAATACTCATGATGCAAGTCTCTTCAAGTTAACTTGCATCAACCATCAAGGATCGTTTTTACAACATGACATTCGAAGAATTCGGATTCGAAGAAAGAATCCAGAAAGGAATCGATGAAGCCGGTTTTAAAACACCCATGCCTGTTCAGGAACAGTGTTTCCAGCTTCTGATTAAAGATCATCGGGACATCTATGCCCAGTCTCAAACGGGGACCGGCAAGACAGCCGCATTTCTACTCGGTATTTTTCAGCTTCAGCTTACCGAAGAAAAATACAAGGATCAGAAAGCTCTGGTTGTTGTTCCCACCAGGGAGCTGGCAGTTCAAATTGAGCTGGAAGGAAAGATGCTGAGCAAGTATCTTGATTTTAATATCGGCTCTGTTTATGGGGGAGTCGGTTATGGTGCTCAGGAAAAGATGCTTGAGAAAGGTGTTGATGTTTTAATTGGCACTCCAGGGCGTCTCATTGATTTCCACAAACAGCGCAAGTTGAATTTTAAAGAGTTCGGTTTTCTGGTTATTGACGAAGCTGATCGACTCTTTGACATGGGTTTCCTTCCTGATCTGCGAAAGATTCTAAAAGGAGTGAAACCATATAACGAACGTCATACCATGCTTTTCAGCGCCACCTTGAATCCACGTGTTGGTAATTTGGCCTGGGAATACATGAACGATCCGGGTGAAGTAATTATTGAGCCTGAAAAAGTAACAGTAGATACTGTCACCCAGGAGCTGTATCACGTTGGTAAAGATGAGAAAATGAAGCTGCTTCTGGGTATCTTGAAGCGGGATGATCCCGAAAATGCGGTTATTTTTACAAATACGAGACACAACGCCTGGGAGGTGGCCAAGCGCCTTGAGGTGAACGGTTATGAAGTTGCATTCCTTATGGGCGATCTTCCCCAGTCCAGGCGCCTGAGAATTGTGGACGAAGTGAAAAAAGGTCATCATAAATTCCTGGTGGCAACGGATGTTGCTGCTCGCGGACTGCACATCAATGATCTTCAGATGGTGATTAACTATGATGTACCCCTGGAGGCTGAAAGCTACGTGCACCGTATAGGCCGGACGGCTCGAGCCGGACAGGAAGGTAAAACAGTGACTATGGCATGTGAAGAATTTGTCTATGGTCTGGGCCCCATCGAGAAACTTCTTGGAGAGAAGATTCCTGTCAGCTGGGCGGATGAAAATTTCATGGTTGAAGATAAAAGTGCCGGAAGACGATTTCCACCCCAGGATCGATATCGTGAACTCGGCGGCCGGGACGGTGGTCGGGGTGACGGCGGAAGACCAAGAGGCCGAAGCGGCCGGGATGACCGCAGACCTCGAAACGACAATAGACCTCGAAACGACAATAGACCTCAGAACGACAATAGACCTCAGAACGACAATAGACCTCAGAACGACAATAGACCTCAGAACGACAATAGACCTCAGAATGACAATAGACCTCAGAATGACAATAGACCTCAGAACGACAATAGACCTCAGAACGACAATAGACCTCAGAACGACAATAGACCTCAGAACGACAATAGACCTCAGAACGACAATAGACCTCAGAACGACAATAGACCTCAGAACGGCCGACCTGGCAACGGACCTGAACCCAGGGGACCCAAGAATGGCAAAATGGCACTGGATCCCAGGGCTGCCAAGGTTCAGTCGGTTGTCTCTTCAGTCGCCGGCGGCGGCCTGGATGATTTCAGTTCGAATAAGGAACGGCGGAATGAAAAGAAACGTTCAAATAAAACCGGGAAACCTGCGGTCAAACCTGTAAAGGCTGATAAAAAACAGCACTCATCTGCTGCCAGGAAGAAAGCTTCCGGTGACCGTCAAATCTCCAATCTTTCAGAGATGGAACGAGTCAGTTCGGATAACAGTATGGATGAAAGGCTGGCGTATTATCGAAAGAAGTACGGTGAGGATTTTCAGTTGAGCGGATCCGACGGAAAAGGCGCTGGAAGCAGGAAGAAAAGACGGAAACCTGCCGGTAAATCAGATCAGCAAAGAAACAGTCGATCCCGGAACGAAGCAATCCAACGGGAAGATACCCGGCGCAAAGAAATCGGGAATAAGGATTCTCAATCTCAGCGACAGAATATCAGAGACACCGCTAAGGAAAAAATGGATAAGAAGAAGGATAAGAAAGGTTTTATTGGCCGCCTGTTCGGTAAATGAATCTATTAAAGGAGGACCATCAGCGCCGCATGGCGTCCGGTGAGTCCTCTTTGTTTTCTATAGGAGAAGAACTCATCGTGCCGGCAGGCTGTGCAGAACCCGGCACTACCGATATTATCCTCTTTCAGACCGCAAGCCCTCAAGCGGGCCATATTTGCTTCTTCGAGGTTGAGGCTGTACCCGCCTTCATTGTTTCTGATAACTACATTTTCGGGGTAGTTAAAGCTGTTATTGAAAATCTCCGCAACCTTCTCTTCCACAGGATAGCAGCAGGGACCGATGCCAGGTCCTGCTGCGGCAATAAGATTCTCAATCTGGCTACCGGTTTTCACTAGATGCTTTACTGCATATTCGCCAATACCCACGGCGGTACCCCGCCAGCCCGCGTGGCTGATTACACCAACATTTCTTACCGGGTCGAAGATTACCACCGGAAGGCAGTCGGCAAGAAATATAGCGGCTATCACCCTCTTATGAGTCAGATACAAGGCATCGCATGAGTCAATTGGCTCCAGAGGATTTTTTTTTACGGTACCGATCAGTGATTTATGAATCTGATTGGTAACGGCCCAGGGGGCACCGGGAACGCCGAGAGCATGAGAAACTGCGGCACGATTTTCGGCAAGAGTACCCGGAATATCATTCACAAGATGGCTTAGATTCAAGCTGCTTAGAGTGTCTTTACTGCAGCCACCTGTCCTGGTTGTAATACCGGCTCTTATTTGATCTTTCCAGGGTGAAAATATTTTCCAGGAGTAGAAGGACAGACTCTTTACGCTGCTGTGTATCATTCCATCAACGCTCAACTTAAACTCCATAAAATATTTACTTCCATTATGGTATTCTACCATTTTTTTATGACAAACCTGCAGTTATTACACTACCCTGAACTTAAGGGAGTTCTATGGCAAATATCGTAATTTTACTGGCTGACGGTTTTGAAGAGGTTGAGGCTGTAACACCTGCTGATTATCTCAGGCGGGCGGGGCTTGATGTGATATTGGCAGGCGTCGGCACACAGAGGCCGACAGGTGCCAGGGGTATCAGCATAAATACCGATCTTATACTGAAGGATTTGAGAGATATTCCTGATGGAATTGTTTTACCGGGAGGTATGCCTGGAGCAAAGAACCTTGCCGATTCGGAAGATGCGGCTCGAATCAGCAGAGAGCTTATGAATAGCGGCGGGCTGGTTGCTGCAATCTGTGCGGCACCTGCTTTAGCTCTTGGTTCATACGGTTTGCTCAAAGGACGGAATTTCACATGTTATCCGGGTTTTGAGAGTCATGTACCTGAAGGGATATTTTCAAATCGACGGGTTGTTGTAGACGGGAACCTGATTACCAGCCGAGGTGCCGGGACTGCCGGTGAGTTTGCAATAGAAATCATCCGTTATCTGAAAGGGGATGAGACAGCAGCGAAAATATCGGAGGCTGTTCTGTTAATTAATCATTAGACTGAGGAGGTAATTTCAAAAATCGATTTTTTTTGGGATTACCCGGATTTTTAGGTTTTTCAAAAAAAGCTGATCTTTCATACCTGACTCAATTATCCTGAGTATCTGAGTCTTATGTTCATTCCAAGGGACGCGAGTACATAGAGGATAAACGTTGAAAAAAGGCCTATACCTTTGAATATAACAATCAATCCGATGGCAATAACTGCAAAAAGATAGCGCCACCGATTGGCCGCCGGTCTATAACTCTTGAGCTTGAATGAAAACATTGAGACGGGTGCAATCATCAACCAGCTGTTTAGAAATATCAGTGCAATTATGAAAGCAGGGTGGAGTAAAAATCTTTCGATCCCTGGAAATTCGGGGAAACTGTAGATTAGAGCCAAAGCGGCAAATGCCGCAGCATCGGCTGGTACAGGCATCCCTCTGAAGTGAGAATCCGTATGATTTTCAATGTTGAATTTAGCCAGCCTGGCAGCAGATAACATCGGGATCAGTAAAGGAATCAGATAATGAATAACTCCGGTTGTACCTCCGGCCTTTAACAGTCCGGCGGCGATTGCAGCCGGTGCGACGCCGAAACTCACAAGATCGGCAAGTGAGTCGAGCTGTTTTCCTATATCAGAATAGGCCTTGAGCATCCTGGCAGCATAACCGTCAAAAAAATCCAGAACAGCAGATATCAATACATACAGAGCTGCAGCAGCAAACCGACCGTTCCAGGCTTCCATTGTCGCAAGACATCCAATGGCAAGATTGGTCAATGTTATTGTATTGGGAATGAAAACCCGGATCGGCCGCCGCTCCTTCATTTTGCCAGAATACCTTCAAGATCAGGATTCTTCGCGATATCAGCCGGTAGAGCAGCATCTCTGGCCTTATTCCGGTAATCAGGACTCTGAAAAGAGTAGGTGAATGATGTATGAACATCGTAAGTACCCTGCATCAGAGCATAGGAGTCCTCTGTCATCACAAGCTCTTCATCGGTGGGTATAACATATATTTTCACTGGGGAGTCATCGGTGGATATACAGGTTTCGGCATTACGGCTCCTGGATATTGTATTCTTCTTTTCATCGATTTTTATGCCTAATGCATCAAGCCCCCTTAAAGACTTCCATCGGTAGGTTGGATTCATTTCGCCTACACCGGCTGTAAAAACAATAGCATCAATTCTTCCGACTGCTGCGAGGTATGCGCCTACGTATTTGCGAATTCTGTATGTTTCCATATCCTGGGCAAGAAGACATTGTTCGTTTCCATTTTCGGCCTGTGTATGAACATCCCGGCGGTCAATGTATTTACCGGTAATTCCCAGTATCCCGCTCTTTTTATTGAGTGTGGAGTCCATCTCTGCTGGACTGAGGTTTTTTTGATGCATCATGTAAGTAACGATTGCCGGGTCCATATCACCGGATCGGGTTCCCATCATCAAACCTTCAAGAGGTGTCATTCCCATTGACGTATCATAACTTTTTCCATCCTTGACAGCACAGATGGAAGATCCATTACCGATGTGTGCGATGATAAGATTGGTCTTCATAGGATCTTTGCCAAGGAGGACTGAAGCTCTTTTGGCGGTATAAATATAACTGGTGCCATGGAAACCGTAGCGTCTAACCTTGTGTTCCTTGTACCAGTCATAGGGCACTGCGTACATAAAGCTTGTGGACGGCATTGTCTGATGCCATGCCGTATCCATAATCGCGCAATGCGGAACATCGGGCAGTACCTCCTGTGCGGCCCGGATGCCTGTGAGGTTGGCCGGGTTGTGCAGCGGTGCCAGCTGATTGACGGATTCCATTTCAGACAGTACTTCCTCGTTGACAATCACCGATTTCGTGAAAGTTTCAGCACCGTGAACCATTCGATGGCCGACAGCTCCGATTAAACTCATATCTTTAATGCATCCATGATCCGGATCTACCAGGGTTTGCATAATCCATGCGACAGCAGCTTTATGATCCGGGCAGTTTTTCAGAGCCTCATAATCATCTTGCCCGGGTGTTTTTTGTTCTAAATTAGATTCTTTTTGGCCAATTCTTTCTACGATACCGACTCCTAATACATCCTTCCTGTCCCAATCATATACCTGATACTTTGCAGAAGAACTGCCGCAATTCAAAGTGAGAATAACCATAATGATGCCTCCGAAATTGATGACGCGGCGCTGAAAAAAAACGCGGCGTAATGAAAATACTATCGAGGGTATTTTTACATATCGTCCATATCAGATGCAAGTACAGAGTTTAAAGCAAAATGGTGTTTCAGGCAGTCATATGTTTTATGAGACTTATTATTTTAATATTTTTTATGATTTTGGCATGGACTCCGTTATCCGGAGAGAATCTTGAATTTTCGTTAATCCTCGATGGTGCTATGCGTTGGCATGGGTTGATGCTGTATAAAGGGCCGGTTTTTTCAAGCGGTGCATCATACATGATATCATCAGGTGAAAAAAACGAGCTTGTAGCCGGGTTGAATACAGTAAGTTTTTCCATTGGTCATCTGGGAGATACCGGCCTGGCATCGGAACTGCGAAATCCGGGGTCTCAAGCACTTTCAAGACTGGCTGAAAAAACTATTTTTCGAGCTGATCTCAGATCAACTTCCTTATCCAGGATGGGTCTGGCGCTGATGTCCGGAGATTTCCGCATGGGAGCAGCATGGGAAAGGCGAAAAGATATAGATGCGGGTATCCTCTGGGCCGTTCCGGTGCTAACTGATACATGGTCGTTGGAATTTCTTGGTGAAGCGGGATTATTAAGGGAAGTCATCAATGATGATGTATGGTTTCCGGACTCGTCGTGGAGGGCCGGGGGACCCTTCACCCTGATCTCAGGACGGCTGCGTCAATTTCATGACAAGGGGGGCAGCGGTCTGACTTTTATACTCTCCGGCGGGGTGAACCTTATGCCGGGGTGGTTAGGTGCAATTTCTTCGAGTTACTCATACGGACCATGGAGGATTCGCTGGAGAGGGGTATATTCATCGGAGTTTTTTCGAAATGCAGATGGCAGAAGATTGATATACCCGATAGGGAGTAGTTTTGACTGCCGTTTCAGGCCTTCAACCGGGTTACAGTTCACTCTCGATTACAACGCTGATATGGAAGTGATTTCTACTGAATTGCGAAGGTTTTCAGATGGCGGCAGTATCGCTGTCGGATGGCGCTTTGGTGAGCTGCAGATATCCCTGGAAAGTGACTGGAACAATTATTTTTCGGATCGGAATGGAGTTCCTTCCTGTCGCCGCATAAAAGGGCGGCTGATGTGGGATAGGCAATATATACATATGGGTCTTCTGGGTACATATGAGCCTTTGGATGGTTGGTCTATAAAGCTGGAAAATGCCTTTCCAGCTCATGGCTTATGGCTTTTGGAAACCTATGCTGAATTGCACAAAGCAAAGGGCCCTCTTCTGCTGGATCTCCGGATAAAAGGAAGATGGGATGTGGGGAAGAACAGGTTCATTATTACAGTGTTTACCGGGGATATCGGAAGGGACTGGCAGAGAGGACCTGAATCAAGCAGTGACTTTAAAGCGGAAATCCGCTGGATTCGAAGATTTTAAACCCTGTCATTCCTGTTCCCACTCGGGAATCTGTGCTGGCGATCAATTTAAATAGTGATTATCATTACCCTGACAAAGCAATCCGGAGATACCGGAGTACCATAAGGGGCAATGCCGTGGGTGACCATTCAAAGAATATAAGAAATATTCTACTCGTTATGCTGATAATTCTTGTTTTCATAGTTCTCAAGGAGCTTGCCGGCTTACTGCTGCCCCTGGTGCTTGCCGGTATGCTGACCATTCTGAATCTACCCGTTGTGAACTTTCTGAAAAAACGCCGTATTCCAGGAGTTCTGATTACCTTGATGGTGGCTTTTCTCACCCTGATAATTCTCTGGCTGGTATTTACCATGATCAGCGGTACAGTGGAGCAGCTGATCAGGGATAAAGAATTCCTGGCAAATCAGTTTAATGCAAGAATTAATGCCGCATTTGCCTTGATTGGAAATAAAATACCGGGAGTCAATGTTGATATTCTTCGAACTCAGTTGAACAGCATTGTTTCACCTGCCAATATTGCAGGTTTGATTGGAACGGCTCTCGCTGCCCTTGGCAGTATTGGATCTTCCTCGGTTCTTTTCCTGGTGTATTATCTGATTCTTCTATCCGGCGCCACAGGATATACGGCATATGTTGAATATGTGACAGGATCTGATAAATCGGGTGAAGCACGGCAGGTGTGGGATCTTACACAGGAAAGTATTTCCGCTTACATGGGAATTAAAACCATCATCAGTTTTACAACAGGTATTACAGCAGGTCTTATCTGTTGGGCCTTTGGTCTGCAGTTCGCACTTTTCTGGGGTTTCATGGCATTCCTTCTGAACTACATACCTTCTATCGGCAGTCTGGTGGCGACTGCGCTTCCTATTTTCATGGCAATAATTCAATTTGACAGTTTTGGGCTCATTCTCGCATTGGGAATTGTACTAGGCATTTTCCAGTTCATCATTGGAAGTGTTATAGATCCAATGGTGATGGGTAACCGCTTGAGGCTGAATACAGTCACTGTTATTTTCGGACTTCTTTTCTGGGGTTACATCTGGGGTATTCCGGGAATGCTGCTGTCGGTACCCCTTATGGTGATGGTTCGGCTGCTGCTTGAACGTTCCGAAGACCTTTCCATCTTTGCCAGGGTTATGGGAAATGCCGGTAAGAGGGGGAAGCGTATTAGAAAGAAACCCCCGTTATTCTCAAGAATTGTCAAAAGAAATCTTGAGGATGCATCAGGGCAGGATTGAGACCATTTATATCTGCACTGATTGCTAAGCCCTGATTAAACTGAGCTATCTCATTTTACAGCTGTTAATTAATATGACGGCTGTTATTGTAAGCAGGCCCCCTGCAATCATTAGAGGTTCAAGTGATTCGCCGAGAAGAACCGAGGCGAAAAAAATTGCAGAAATTGGAACCAGAAAAGTAAAGGTATTGGTTTTTGCAGCTCCGAGCTTTGAGGAAGCAATATAGTAAACGCCTGTTCCAAAAACCCCGACTGCAGCACTCAATATTACCGTGTCAATCCAGAATGACGTATCCATACCAGCGGGTATCTTTCCCCCTGTTTCTATCAGGGCAAACGGCAGCATCAGAATTGCTGCCAGAATATATAATCTCAGATTGAAATGCCTGAAATTAAGGATGTCCAGAGCTTTTCGGTTCAATAGTGTGAATAAAGACCACAGCGGTGCTGCCAGAAGGAATGCAAGATTCCCTGAATTGATCAATTCGCTGAATGTGTAATGCCAGGGTTCCAACAGCAGCACCCAGCCAATAACACCCAGTGTCATTCCAGCCGCGGCTGTTTTCCCGGGTCTGCCGCGCCCCATCAGACTGACGATGAAGAAAGTGAATAAAGGATTTAAAGTGGTAACAATGAGACCGCCTTTACCAGCCTGTCCGTTTTTTAAACCCATGAAGAAAAGCAGGTTAAATGCGGAAATTGCCAGCGCTGCTGCAATGGTCCACAACCAGCCCGATAGTCTGTGTTCCTTCGATTTCTCAGGAAAGCGTTTCATAAATATCAGCGGGATCAGAAAGACAGCGCTGAGCAGGAAGCGGATAAAAGTCAGGGTCCCGGGAGCTGCCACAGAGCTGATACGTTTTCCGGATATCCAGCTGAAACCGAAGACACTCATTGCGGTAATTATCATGATCACAAGCAGCCAATCGGTAGATTTTCCTTCTCCGCCTGCGCCTGGAAGAGCTCTATTTCGTATCGAAGAACTGTAGAATTTCCGTCTCCAGGGGGGCAGAACATGAATTTCAGGTGATTTTACACCAGTTCTGCGAATCCAGGCTTCGAGGTCTTCCAGCAGAGCTTTTTGATCGTGGCCAAGGCAGATAATATCCGGCTTAACAACACTTATCACACCGTAAGTGCGAATCTCCCGGTCAGAAAGGATTGCCTGCTGTACCAATCCTGAAGATTTCAATGCCTCAATTCTTGTTTCTTCATCCTTTATGGCAGCCTTGCCTTTCCACTCCCGAACAAAACTATCACGGGATACGACGGCAACAAGTCTATCTCCAAGACGGGATGCGTTGCGGAGAAACCACTGATGACCGGGGTGTATAATATCGAATGTACCAAATACGAGTACTGTTTTCATGCTCCAGGTTCCGTATATGCATAATAGGGGAACATGAAGAAAGGGAAAAGAGACAGGATTTCTTTTTAGAGAAAATCGCGGAAGTGGGCATTTTTTCAGTATAGACTCCAGGGGAAATCCGAATCCATCTCAGCCGCGAGATGAAGCGGTTTCTGCTTTAGTGAAACGGTGTGAATTATAATGTGTGATTTATATGATTTTTTGTTGATCCAATTATTAAGGTATAATATAATGCCTGTGATTTATCTTTGTCGAACTTGCATGAAACTTGTGCAAGTTCGATGTGAGAGCCGTTGAAGCTCTTAATATTGTTCTATCAAGTTCTGGAAATCCCGGGGGGGTGGGTTTCTTGTTTTTTGTGTGATGATTGCAACGAGAACATGTGTTCCTGTTCAACCTATAAAAGTTCCCCAACATTGGACGTCCGCTTTCTAATCGTTTATTTTTAGGATGTCAAAGAGAACAAGCTTGGAGGCATTGATATGCAGGTTTTAAAAGAGGAAGTAAGGCAGAGGATAATTAAATCCGCTCGCCGTGAATTTAAGAAATGCGGCTTCGAGAAGGCTTCCATGAGGTCTATCGCGTCCAGTGCGAATATGACAGTGGGAAATCTTTATCGTTATTACAAGAATAAGGAAGACCTATATGGTGCCATCATCGGCAGCCTTTTTGATGAGATCAAAACTTTAAAATCCAACCTGCCGGAAGAACCTGAAGCTCGGCTGAATTATCTGTTGGACAGTTTCAAAGAACTTCAGAAAGATCATCGGTCTGAATGGCTTATCCTGTTCGGCGGCAGTACCGGTACGAAATACCAGAAGGTTGCGGATGACATACATGGGATTCTTCGGGATACTTTGATGGATGTTCTGAAGAAGAACGATCGCCGTACGGAAATTGCCATGCCTGTTGCTTCGGCAATCATTTACGGTCTTAACACAATCCTGCGTTCAGACAAAGGTCATTCAGGTGATCTGGCTAATGATTTCCTTAACTATATGATGATGGATATAGCTAATCGCGTTGCCTGACGCTTCTTGTCATCAGGAGCAAAAAAGAACCGCTTCGGCGCTTCTTTTTTGTTAGATTGTCTTATATGCGACTGCAATCCTTGCACCAAGACGGACATTATTTTCCACCAGGGCTATATTGGCTTTGAGGCTCATCCCTCCTGTCAGTTCTGAAACTTTACTCAATAGAAAGGGAGTTATCTCCTTACCGTTGATTAATCGTCTATCAGCTTCTTCAAGAGCTTCATTTATAGCCTCATTAATGATTGATTCATCCATGGCCAGTTCATCGGGAACGGGTTGGGCGATCACGAGACCGCCTCCCAGACCCATAGACCACTGTACATGCATTATTTCCGCGATCTCCTCGGGTTCTTCAACTCTTTTATCGAGGGTGAAACCGCTTCTTGGTGTATAGAAAGCCGGGAGCTCATCACTTTGATATCCCAGTACCGGTACGCCGCGGGTTTCCAAATATTCAAGAGTCAAACCTATATCCAGTATTGATTTAACTCCAGCACAGATTACTGCAACTTCTGTTCTGGATAATTCCTCGAGATCGGCGGATATGTCAAATGACTCAGAAGCACCGCGGTGAACACCACCGATTCCTCCTGTCGCGAAAACTCTAACCCCGGCCAGAGCGGCAATAATCATGGTTGCTGCAACTGTCGTAGCTCCACTTTCTCCTGAAGCGATCAGGATTGGCAGATCTCTCCGGCTGGCTTTGGTAATGGTTGAACCCTGCCTGCCGAACCTGTCAATTTCATCAGGGGTTAATCCAACTTTCAGCCGGCCTTCAATAATGGCGATAGTGGCTGGAACAGCTCCATCCTGCCTGGCAATGTCTTCTACACGAAGTGCCGTCTCAACATTCTCAGGATAGGGCATACCGTGAGATATAATCGTGGATTCCATTGCCAGCACCGGCCGGTTGTCGCTTATATCATCAGATACTTCAGGAGTCATATCGAGAGGGATTCGTTCCATGCATTAAAGATAATTCCACAGACGGGTAAATGCCAATCAGGAGGAACTTTTCCGATAATTAATACAGATGATGGATTGTCTTCATCGTTCCTTCATTGAAAAACTACGGATGGTACAAAGATGTTTTTTCGGTATATTTAATATTAATTCTTTAATGTGTAAAGAAATATTCATAATTTGTGATAATGGCTCATATCTTTTGAATATTGAAGTACCTGATTATATGCTTGGATGGGTTTAAGTTAGCGTGATAGAGTTAAAGCATGATATGTAAAAATATAATAATTACGAAAAGTACCAATGACACCAAAGTGCAAAATATTTCAACGCCGCAGGGGCGGCAATGCTGACCGATATGAAGATCGGTCCGGAGGTACACTCGTGAATCAGCGCATTATTATCATTTTAATTGCCTTACTGATGTTGCCGGCAATGATTTTTGCCGGAACCATCTTTGAAGATGAGAAGAAGACTTCTGATCCCTATGTCGGAGAACGGGGCGGATTCAACTCCCTGTTCGTCAACCCCGCCGGTACTGCCGGTCAGAGCGGTTTTGAATTATCGCTGAATGTTGGAACCCGGTCGACGGTTAATGATGTCACACTGTTTATAGGTATGGCTGATATGGCCATGAGTATGATGGATAGCGGCGGCGGCGGGCTGACGGAGCCTGCGGATCTTGCTGATGCTGCTGTCACACTTGTAGAGCTTGTTGATTCAGGTGTTGTTGATCAGGCTTTGATTGATTCATTGTTCGGTGGGACTGCTCTTGATTGGACCAGTGTTAATTGGGCTGATCCTGAAGCTGTAATGACTGCAGCGGAAAACCTTACTACCGGCCCTGGCAGTGAGATGGAGACCATCGAGAACAACCTCGCGGCTGTTGTTGATGGAACCAACGCGGCATTCTATGCGGCTTTGCCTTCGGAAGTTTCTATCGATGCTTTAGCCAGCTTTAAAACAGGATTTTTAATTAAAGGTTTCGGTCTGGGTATCTATGATCATGCAGTAGCTGTTGCCTTCATGGATTCTTCAAATCAGGAATTCGGTCTGAAAACAATTTACAACGAACTCGGTGTAATCGCAGGTGGTGGTTATAATCTCTTTGAAGGAAAGCTGGCCCTTGGTATTTCAGGTAATTATGGAATACTGATGAAAAATACTTCACCTGTTGGTTTTGATGATTTCAACTCCCTTCTCAGTGATCCGAATACTGTCAATTACGGCTATACATGGGGTATTGACCTTGGCGCTGTCTGGCGGCCGACACCCGCACTTGGGATCGGTATTGTGTTCAATGATGTGGTCGGGTACACCGAAGCTGATACGCCCCATACTGCCGATGGAATCCTCGGCCTTTTGGATTCCGGCGATTATCTCATGGACAGCTTGAACTATGAAATTACCATGGATATGGATGCCGGTATCACCTGGCAGCCAGATTGGCGTTTTGTCCGGCCCAAGCTCAGTTTTGATATGTACAATGTGATCGGGTATGCCCGGGATGTCGCCGATAACGGTGATGATTTTGAGGCCGCTATGAATCGTACACTGTCTCATATGCGCTTCGGGGCCAATTTCACATTCTTTGAGTTCCTGAAAATCGGAAGTCAGTATTATGATCATTATCTGAGCGTTGGTGCGGGTCTGGATCTTCTTTTCCTGGAGCTGTACGGAGAGCTTAAGGTTCATGACGATGTCTTTACCGTCAGTGATATTAATAATGTCCCGATTGGCGGAGACCTGATGGTGAGACTCCACTTCTAGAATTACAAGTTTTTAAATGAATGAAGGGGACTGTCCGTCGGACAATCCCCTTTTTTAAAGGGAAGCTTCGTCCTCAAGCCTTCCTTCGGCGAACTGAAGTTTATAAAGATTATGGTAGACACCCTTTTGATTGAGAAGTTCATTATGGCTTCCCTCTTCAATCATTTTACCATGTCCAATAACCATAATACGGTCCGCTCTTCTGATTGTTGATAACCTGTGAGCAATAATCAGTGCCGTTCGATTTTCCAGAAGCTGCTCTAAACCTTCCTGAAGCAGTGATTCGGTCTCCGTATCAACATTTGCAGTTGCCTCGTCCAGGATAATTACCCTTGGGTTATGCGCGATGATACGGGCAAAGGCAATCAGCTGCCGCTGACCGGCGGACAGATTACCGGCACCTTCGGTGATTTGAGTGTCGTATCCCTCGGGAAGAGCCTTGATAAAAGCATCAGCTCGGGAAAGTTTCGCTGCGTTGATAATCTGAGCTTTCGATAAACCGAGATCCAGATCAATGTTGTCCCAAACTGTTCCGGCAAAGAGAAATACATCCTGCTGTACAGGCTGTACTGTACTCCTCAGTTCCTGCAGCGGCCTGTTCCGGACATCTTTTCCATCCAGAAGTACGCGGCCCTCGTCAGGATCCCATAATCGTGTAATGAGGTTTGCGATGGTTGTTTTACCGGCACCTGTAGCACCGACAATGGCAATGGTTTCTCCAGACCGGATACTGAAACTCAACCCTTTTAACACCTTTTCTCCCGGGACATATGAGAAATGTACGTTTTCAAAAAGTATTTCACCGAGGGCCGATTCATATTTGCTGTCTTCTTTATCATCATTCCCATCGGGGATTTTGTCGACAGTATCCATCATCGCGAAGATTCGCTCACCTCCTGCCATGGCGGACTGCAGAATATTGAATTTTTCAGCGATATCCCTGACTGGTTGAAAAAATTTCTGTATGAGTTCGATAAAAGCGATAAGAACTCCCAGGGTCAACAATCCGCTGTCATGTAAATCTGTGGAATACCATATAACCAGGGCTATAGCTACCGAGGCGATTGTATCGATCATGGGACGGAAAACAGCCATGATTCTCATCTGAGTGATCTGTGCCTTGAGTAATGCTCCACTTCTGGACTCGAATTCCCGGCTGCTTCGTTTTTCTGTAGAAAAAAGCTGTACCGTGGACATTCCGCTCAGCCTTTCTGAAAGGTAGGAGTTCACAGAACTGAGCCTGGCCCGCACATGCCGGAAGGATTCCCGAACACTTTTCTGGAATAAGATAATAAGGATGATGGTGGGTATCAGGGTTACTAGTGTAACAAGAGCAAGTTGTTTATCCAAAGCGAAAATCACCACCACCACGCCGGCCATCATGACGCCGTCCTTGAGAAATGAAATGGTGACGTTTGTGAAGAACTCATTAATTGTCTCCACATCATTCGCTGTACGGGATACAAGACTGCCGACGGGTGTTCGCCCAAGATATCTTAATGATTGCCTCATGATATGACCCAGCAGTCCCTGCCTGATGTCCGCCATGATTTTCTGACCGATCCATGAAGCCAGATATACCTGAACGAATGTGAAAACCAGTACTATGAGCAGCATCAGTAGATAATGCAGAGAACGGTTTTTCAGCCCGTTAATATCTCCGGAGCGAAGATTTTTAAGTTCTTCGATTGTCATGGTTTTACGATCTGATATTTTAATTGCGAAGATATCTGCAGATTCATCTTCGACAAAGAGCTGTGGATATTGCTTTATTACTGAAAGAGCTTCCGGATCGGGAGAAATAATTGTGTACCAGTTTTCATCATCCAGCCATCCCGCATTTTTACCGGCCGTCTTATCCTCAGCACTGAGATCTGAGAGGGACTGGGTTGAAACAAAAAGGTGTTTACCGATTGATATACCCGTTTCCAACAGTTCGACAGCCAGTTCAGAATCTAATTCAGCAGGACCATTTCCGGCTGCGGCGCTTTGAACCGATTGCGTGGATAAACGGATTTCGTAACGGAGAAGATGATCATCCAGAGTTTTTTTCATCACTATGGGCAGCATCAATTCCGCGGCTGTTGCAATAATCAAGGCAAATAAAGTCAGCAGACCTGCAATCCTGTAAGGTTTGAGATAGGCCAGCAGGCGCTTCATTACTTCGGGGGTATTACCCCGGATAATTCCATCAGCACTGTCGGGAGAACTGCTCATGCGCTTTCCTCCTCGATGTGTTCCAATTTCTGTAATTTTGCGATTTCGCGGTAAAAACCATCTTTTGATATAAGTTCGCTGTGAGTGCCGGATGCACTTATCATTCCTTCTTCCATCACGATACAGCGGTCGCATCGTGAGAGCGCTGAGACTCTGTGTGAGATCATCAAGGTTGTTTTTCCCCTGCGGAGCATAAAAAGATTTTCCAGTATTCTCTCTTCAGTTTCTGCGTCAACAGCTGATAGAGCGTCATCGAGGATGAGTATTTCCGGGTTGGATATCAATGCCCGTGCAATGGCGATACGTTGTTTCTGACCTCCGGAGAGGGTTACTCCCTTCTCTCCGACTTGAGTTTCAAGGCCCTCAGGGAAAAAGGGCAGGTCGGAACGCAGCCCCGCGGCATCAATAACATTCTCAACTTCCTCTTCAGAGGCATCGGGTCTGGCAAAAAGAATATTCTCCCTGATTGTTTCCGAGAACAGAAAAACATCCTGAGGTACGACACCCAGGGCAGTTCTGAGGGAGCTGCGTTTGAATCGACGGATATCAATGCCCCCTATCAGAACCGAATTCTCAGGCGGGTCGATCAATCGGGGCAGTAGTTTAACCAGAGTTGTTTTACCGCATCCTGTTCGCCCCAGAACCCCGGTAGAGCCTCCCTGATAAGCGATAAAACTCACATCCTTAAGAATCACTTCGGATTCATTATACGCAAAGTTTACAGAACGGAATTCCAGCTCTCCTGACGGAACCTGATCAGCCGCATCGGGTAAATCATCTATATCGGGGATTTCTTCAAGAACGGCATTTATCCTTTTCATTGATGCCGCGCCTCTCTGCAGGATATTGATAACCCATCCTGCACCCATTGCCGGCCATAGCAGCATTCCAAGGTATGATAACGCGGCAAGAAAATCACCAGGGCTCATCTGTCCGCCAATGACCTGCCGTCCTCCGAAATACAAAAGCAGAAGAACCGTAAGTCCCGCGACAAAACCCATGGCAGGAAACAACAAGCCCCAGAATCGTACCAGTGACATGTTGGCGCTGCCGTATTCGGCATTAATCCGGGAAAACGTATCCAGGGCATACTTTTCTCTTGCAAATGACTTGATAACACGTATACCTACAAATGTTTCCTGCACATGTTCGCTGATTCGGGCAAAGTTTTCCTGAACCTTACGGAAGAGGGGACCGATGAGGCGGCCGAGTATCAGTGCCATGGACGTGACAAGAGGCAGCGGGATGACTATAAGAAGCCCCAGTTTCCCATAGCTGATGAATAATGTGATGAGGATTACAATGAGCATGAACACCCCATCCACAAATGCAATCAGCGCCATACCGCTTGCCATTCTTACAGCGTGGAGATCGTTTGTGGCCCGGGCCATTAAATCTCCAACCTTATTTCGGGCATAAAAAGATTCAGTCAGGGAGAGCAGCTTTCCGTAGAGTTCAGTTCTCAGATCAGCCTCGATTCTACGGGCGGTACCGATGATGAAGTTACGCCACCCGTATCGGCCCAGGGCTATAAGAAGTGCCAACCCGGTGATAATCAGCATCAATTTACCAACCTCAGGGGCATTCCCTGTTCCTGAGGCAATTAAATCAACTGCAGTTCCCATAATCCGGGGAATAATAATAAGTCCCGCGTCAGTGAGAATCAAAAATGCCAGTCCGGTAATATAGGCCCGTTTGTATTTTTTAATATGAGGTTTAAGGGTACGGAATTCACGTATGAAAGATTCTTTCTTTTTCGGCATGAACTAAGAATAGA